>JBOGQV010000097.1:0-4670 GCA_050749145.1 Nitrosotalea sp.
CCAGAAATGAACCTGAATGAACTCCAGAAGGTGTCGAAGGTAGGACGAATAGAAGTCAATACCACGGCCTCGTCTACTCAAACAAAGGGTGATGCATTGATTCCAATGAGTACTGATATCAACACTGCAGCGCTTATTGCTGCTGCCATTGAAAGTATCGATAAAGTAGGTCCATTTCAAGCCAAATTCAAATTAGATGCAATTGATGATGTACGAACTGCCAAGAAAAAAGAGATTGTAGACAGAGCCAAGGACATTGTCCAAAAGTGGTCTACAAAAACAATCAGTGAAGGCGAAGAGATGCTCAAGGATGTATCTGATATAGGATCTGCTGGTAAACTTGCAGCATTTGGACGAGAGAAGCTTGCATGTGGTTCTGGAGTGTTTGATTCACCATGGATAATTCTAGTTGAAGGCCGAGCAGATGTGATAAATCTACTACGAGCAGGTTTTGATAATGCACTTGCAATAGAGGGTGCACGAATTGATGAATCCATAAAATCTCTATGTGATTCAAAATCTAAAGTAGTTGCATTCCTTGATGGTGATAGAGCAGGAGGATTCATACTAAAAGAGCTCAAGTCTCTTGTAAATGTCGATGTAGTTCACAGAGCACCAGACGGCGTAGAGGTTGAAGAACTCACTCCAATTCAGATTGCTGATATTCTAAAAGATACTGCTGAAGACATGAAAAAAGAGACAGCAAAACCAGTACTCAAGGATGTAAAGGATGAACCAATTGCTAATGTTGTAAAGAAGGTGTATCCACAACTAAATGAATCATTAGAAGCAATAGCTCTTGATGATGGCACAAACCAACTCTTCAAGGTGCCAGTAAGTGAAGTTGTAGGAAAACTTGCTCCAGGTTCTGGCATTAAGTTTCTAATACTTGATGGGATCATAACACAAAGACTAGTTGATTCTGCAAAACAAGCTGGAATTGGGTATCTAATTGGTCATAGAATGGCTAATCTAAAATCCACTGATGGATTAGTGCTCAAAACATTTACAGAGCTTGGTGTTGCATAAAATTAATGCCTGAATTAAAGATTCAACACATTCTAACACTTGCAGAACTTTTCACAAAAGGCGCACGCTATAATTTTGTACCAATGACAACATCCTCTCTTGGAAAAAGCATAAACAAGTCCCAGCAAGCTGCATCAAAACATCTCATGGAACTGGAGGCTAATGGGTATATTGAGAGGTTACGTAGTGGTCAAAAAGTCTCTGTCCGAATAACAACAAAAGGTCACTCTGAAATGATCAAGATATCATCGGTGTTAAAATCAAGCCTTGATTCAATCCCGGCACATTTGGAATTTAAGGGAATCATAAGCTCTGGTATGGGTGAAGGTGCGTACTATATGTCAATGAAGGGATACACAAAACAATTCAAGACAAAGCTTGGCTATGTTCCGTTTCCTGGAACTCTGAATGTAAAATTAAAAGATAAAGAATCAATTGAAGCCAAACGCTCACTTGATGCATATCCTGCAATATTGGTTGATGGTTTCTCAGATGGTAAGAGAACTTATGGTTGGGTAAAATGTTATCCTGCAAAAATCAACAATGTAAATGCAGCACTAATCTTGCTTGAGCGTACTCATCATGATGATTCAATAATTGAATTGATCTCAGAAGAAAACATCAAAAAGGCAACAAAACTTTCCACCGGTTCAAAGGTTACAATACGAGTTCCAATAAGCACAAAGGCTATGCAAAATTAAATTCCATAAATTGACTTGCCGTAATCATTTTCAATCTTTGAACTCTTGATGTCTGGTATTGGGGATTGTAACCTTGCAATGGAAACATTAATTCCTATTTTTTTACATCCATCTATTATGAACTTCTCTTGATGAACCTGATCATATCCTAGTGCGATGATGTTTGGCTTGATGATCTCAACTGACTTGAATATATCACCTTCATACCCAACTATTGCATAATCTACCATTGAAAGTGATCTTACCAAATCCTTGCGAAGCTCCATGTTGTGGAGTGGAATTCTATTCTTCATTTTTTGTGCAGTCTTGTCGGTTGCAATTACTACTACTAGTACATTACCAAGATCTTTTGCTGCTCTGAGGGTGTGAATGTGTCCTGGGTGGATTATATCAAAAACTCCTCCTGCTAATACTATTCGTATGGAATTTCTTCCAAGATCGGTAAGGGTTTTTTTGTTATTTTCAATAAACCCATTTTTTACAAGATGTTCTATTCGCTCTTGAATGTATTCTGGACTGAGTGCAAGTTTCTTTCGTATGATGTCTGTAGCAGTATCGCCTGAAAGTGCTGCCACAAAAAAGGCCGTGATTATTTCTTTATCAAATGCATCCAAATATTATCACTAGAGCGAAACTATTACAATTTGATTTATCTATAAACTCTGTGCCCATGGGTCAATTCCTTTTGAGAGACGTAGTGCATCCATGAGACCCTCTGCATATCCTATGCTGAGTACAGCAAGTTCTTCTTGTCCATCTCTTTGGAATTTTTCTGAATCATCTATGTACAATTGAGCATTTTCTATTACTGGCTTTAGACTTGCGTCATCTTTGAGCATTTTTGTAACTTCTTCTAACGCCTTTCTTGCTTTTGGAACATATTTTGAGAGCATCTGATCTGATATTTTTTGAATCTTTGACGAATTGTCAAATGGCTCATCAAAACACTTTGAAAATATCTTGATTGCGTCATGTTCTGTAAAATGTAATTTTCCTGGAATGATAATGGTGTGTGGAGGCTTGCCAAAGTCTACCTTTACAAGTGATGATAACTTCCCTGAGATTATTTTTTGACTCTTTGAACCAATTCTTGATGCTACTATTGCAAATGTGGACTGGTCTATGACATTTCTTCTCTGTCCATTTTCTGTCTCAAGTAAACTGGACAGTGCATCTTTTGGGTTCAAAAAGAAATTGGAACTATTATCAAATTCTAAAATTAACAAGCTATGATTCCCTTTTACCATATTTTCATAAATTGTATAGTATACAGTACTTAGAGATGGAAGTTCCCTCATGATTGTTACAGGTCTTCCTATTTTGTAATGGTGCAATCCACATTCTCCAATCAATGATGTGATTGCAGATGCAGCATGAACTGTTCTTGTCTTGATCTTGTCTTTTTCAGCTCTTGTGCGTAATTCCAAGTGAGTTGTTGCAACATAAGGGTCTCCGTAAGCAAGAAGCACGACATTTTTCTTTTTGGCAAGTAGTAAGATTGCTTTACCGTCTTCTACCATCCATCTTGGGGCGATGGTCATTTTTCCTCTGACTAGTTTTTTTATCTTTGATAATTCTGATCTTCCTATGGGGCTGGTAAAATTCTCAAAATATGTCATATCTGCTTTTTTTAAAACTTGAATGGCATTTGCACTGGCTCCCTCAAGGCCTGAAATGCCAAGACCGACAAACCATAACATTGTAAAAAACTCTGACTACACTATATTTTGAGCTTCGTTTTAGGATTTGGCGGAAGGATTTTTGAACTCATGTAATCTTCTGAGATGGGATAGCATTCTCTTGAAAACTTCAATACTTCTTAGAAACTCATCTGTTGACACTCTTTCATCAATTGTATGTGATGCATGTGGATCTCCTGGACCATATGTAACCACTGGAATGTTTAGTGAATTTCCTATTATGTTCATGTCTCCGGTGCCTGTCTTTCGAATTAATTGTGGTCTTGCCTTTTCTACATCCATTATTCCAAGTGTTAGTGCTCTTACAAGTGGAGAGTTATGTGGTGCCTCAAATGGTTCTGTCTCGTCTATCACAGAATAAAATGCATTAACTCCTTGTTTTTTTGCAATATCTTGCACTGTTGTTGCAATTCGTTCCCCAACTATTTTGCAGTTCATGTTTACTGGAATTCTTATGTCCATTATGGCATCACATTCTAGTGGTGTTACGTTATGGCTTGTGCCTCCCTTGATTTCAGTTAGAGATGATGTGAGCATCATGCTTTTTGCAAGACCTTCTTGATTTTGTTCTAGGGATTTTTTCAGTGCGCTTGTAAATACATATGATTCCTCAATTGCATTTTTTGCAAGCCATGGTGCACTTGCATGTGCACTGTCTCCTACATTTACTCTCAAGTTTATTGCAATTCTTCCCTTGTATGCAATTGTGATATTTTTAATTCCGCTTGGTTCGCCAAATATTGCATAATCTATCTCAGGTTTTTGTTTTACTAGGCTCTTTATTCCTGTTGCATTTCCTTCTTCGTCTACTACTGCCGCAAATGTTATTGTTCCATTGTTATTGCCTTGGACTGATGCTGCTGCAAGAAGCATTGAGATCAAGGGTGCTTTGGCATCTGATGCGCCTCTACCGTAGATGAATCCATCTTCATTTCTCACCTTTATCTTTCCTGGAACTGTATCCATGTGTCCGCATAGCATTATTCTTGGGTATCCCGATCCCTTTGTAGCGATAAGGTTCCCAACATCGTCTATGCGAATATCTTCAAATCCAAAATCATCACACTTGTCTGCTAAAAATTCTGCAAGCGGCTTTTCTGAGAGTGATGGTGTATAGAGCCTTAGAGCCTTCTCTAGAACTTTTACTGAATACCTCGGTGTACTAGTTATTGACGAGTCCAATTCTTATTTTCCTAGGTTTACTGCGTAATCGATCATCATTGCTGGTATATTTACGCCA
>JBOGQV010000098.1:0-3257 GCA_050749145.1 Nitrosotalea sp.
TGTACTTTTTCATATAGATGCGGCAACAACAATGAATATCTTCACAAGTTTTCAGCAAAAGAAATCCTCCAGAGAATAGTAGATGGTGAGAGTACTGAAGTCACAGAGCCTGTTGAGGGAGACAAACCCCTAGTCTGACACCATGAAATAAGATAAGAAATATCTCCAGAACAATACAAATTATTAGTCTCATAGGTAAAGATCTAACATGGATAAAGTTGCATTAGTGACTGGGAGTTCAAGTGGAATAGGTTTTGAGACAGCATTAGCATTAGCACGAGAAGGATATCATACATACGCAACAATGCGTGACACCAAAAAAGGCGATAAAATTTTAGAGATTGCAAAAAAAGAAAACCTGCAGCTAAGAGTAATTGAACTTGATGTCAATAATGAAAATGCCATTAAAAAAGCAGTTCAAATCATACTAGATGAAAAAAAGAGAATTGATGTTCTAGTAAACAATGCGGGCTATTTTCTTGTAGGATGTTTAGAAGATTTAACAATTTCAGATCTAAAGGATCAATTTGAAACGAATTTTTTTGGAGTTGTACGAACAATCCAAGCAGTATTACCTACAATGCGTAATCAAAAATCAGGAATAATAGTAAATGTTAGCTCAGTTGCAGGAAGAATCGGTTTTCCAGTAACTCCAGGATACATCAGTTCCAAGTTTGCACTAGAAGGCTTGAGTGAGTCAATGAGATACGAGTTGTTTCCATTTGGAATTAAAACAATAATCATAGAACCAGGAGTTATCAAGACAAACTTGTTTACAACCTTGAAAAAAGTCACAAAACCAGACTCGGCATACAAGGATATCACTGAGAAAGTGATGAAGGGCTTGCTAATGATGTCAGAAATGGGAACCCCTCCTCAAGAAGTAGCCAAGACCATAATCAAGGCAGTCTCATCAGATAATCCACTGCCTCGCTATCCAGTAGGTAATGATGCAATCATGTTTCTTGAAGCAAAGAAGGACAAGACTGACATTGAGTTTGAAAATTACATAAAAAAAGAGCTTTTCAGCTAAAATACATCTTTTTTATCACCACTTTATTAAGACACAAATATTCAAGTACAGAATTCTACGAATTTTACACTATTATTTTGGTTAGATTGATATACGACGAAAAGACAATTTTTGTCAAAGTCAACAGATTTAATCAAGAATTTAGTGATATCAAAAATGAAATGGAAAACCCTTCAACACAATGGCATAGCGTTTCTTCCTCCCTACGAATCAAAAGGAATCTCAGTTAAGATAAAGGGAGAAAAAGTTCCCCTAAGCATTGATGCTGAAGAAATGGCTTACCAATGGGCAAAGAAAAAAGATACGCCTTATGTCAAAGATCAAGTCTTTCAAAAGAATTTTCTTTTCTACTTTGTAAAAGTACTTCCGGCAAAATTCAAAGGCATTTCACTTGCAGACATTGATTTTTCTGAAGCATTCAGAGTAGTTGACATAGAAA
The DNA here is from genome assembly GCA_050749145.1 of Nitrosotalea sp. GTDB lineage: Archaea > Thermoproteota > Nitrososphaeria > Nitrososphaerales > Nitrosopumilaceae > Nitrosotalea. The sequence goes on from JBOGQV010000098.1 coordinate 1,473, forward strand.
AAGACTCCAAGTTGACCATGACAAAAGAAGAAAAGAAAAAGATTGCAAATACAAGAAAGGAGATTAAAGAAAAAATGAAGTCTGTTTATGGCAAGGCAATAATTGACGGAAAGGAAGTTGATGTAGCAAACTGGATGGCAGAACCTCCCGGTCTTTTCATTGGAAGAGGTGACCACCCACTAAGAGGCAAGTGGAAGCCAAGGGTTACAGAAAAAGATGTTACGCTAAACCTAGGAAAGGATGCCCAAGTACCTCCAGGTAATTGGGGCAAGATAATTCACGAGTCTGACTTTATGTGGCTTGCAAGCTGGATGGATGTGCTCACTGAAAAAAGAAAGTATGTTTGGCTCTCTGACACATCAGATCTCAAGCAAGAACGCGATAAGATGAAGTATGACAAGGCAACAAAACTGGCTGCAGAAATAGACAAGGTGTTAGGTATGGTTATCAAGAAAATGTCAGACAAAGATGAGAAAGTAAGAAGAGTTGCTACTGTTTGTTATCTAATTTACAAGACTGCAATGAGAGTCGGGGATGAAAAGGATCCAGATGAGGCAGATACAGTAGGTGCTACTACATTAAGGGTAGAACATATCAATCTAAAACCTGGCATTGTAGAATTTGACTTTTTAGGAAAAGACAGTGTGAGATGGCAAAAACCACTTCCAGTGTCAGAACAGGACAAGATGTTTTATGAGAATCTCAAAAAACTAACAGAGAAAAAGAAAAAGGACGATCTAATATTTGATGGAATTACATCAAGACACGTAAACGAATTTCTCGGAGGCATCGTAAAGGGACTTACTGCAAAGGTATTCAGAACATATCTTGCAACACAAGTGGTTACAAATTATCTCAAAAAAGTTGATAATCTCAAATCAAAATCAGAAAACATCAAGATATACCACGCCAAATTAGCAAACCTAGAAGCTGCTGTAACATGTAATCATAAAAGAACAATTCCCAAGAACTTTGATGAGACCTTACAGAAAAAACGTGAAGCAATAAAGAAATTAAAGGAGACAAAACCCAAGACAGAGAAACAATCTGACAAACTAAAACAGCGTGAAGAAAAATTAAAACTCACATTAGAATTAACTGAAAAAACTCGAGATTATAATTTGGGAACATCACTTCGAAATTACATAGACCCAAGAGTAGTCAAAGCTTGGTCTGATGCAGTAGGACTAGAATGGGAAAAACTTTACACATCTGCATTACAAAAGAAATTCCAATGGGTATCAAAAGTAGATATCAACTGGAAACAGATTGCGCAAGTTTAAGCAAGCTACATTTAATTGCATCAAGAATTTAGGCGTTAATTATGCCGGGGTAGCTCAGCCTGGCCTAGAGTGCCAGTCCACATCAAGGGTAATACTCATAATCTGGAGGTCGTGGGTTCGAAACCCACCCCCGGTATACACCTTTTTTCTGAAAAAGGCGAATACCTTTTATTCTCAGACTCTGCAAATATTCAAAATGTCTAAAAAGATTCTAGTTTTTGCAGCCTTGTTTTCCCTTGCCTTATCAATGACAATAACCCAAGAAGCTAATGCATTGACTAGAGCTACAGTAGATTTTAGTCGCACAACAGCAAGCTTGGATCCAAGCAAAGTTTGTGGCAATCACGTCTGCCAGTTTGGAGAGGCAGCCAAGTGGTCATCAGCAGTAATGGCATCACAACGACAAGGTCCTGGCAAAGCTACTGGTGCACTATATGGAAACATCATCATGCATCAAATAGTTGTAAATTCACTAGTAAAAACAAGTTATGCAAATCAAATG
>JBOGQV010000099.1:0-11837 GCA_050749145.1 Nitrosotalea sp.
ACCAAATTACATATTTGTAGGAGAAATCAGAGGTGCAGAAGCAAACATTGCATTTGGTGCAATGCAGACAGGTCACCCAGTAGTTAGTTCATTTCACGCCGCAAACATGACCGCATTGATCCAGAGACTCACTAACCCTCCAATGAACATACCAAAAACAAACGTTGAAAATCTAAACATTGCAATGTTTCAGGCAGCTGTTACAGGTCCAGACGGTAAGAGAGTAAGAAGAGTGCTATCCATAAATGAAGTAATTGGATACAATCAAGAAGGGAACAATGTGATGTTTATCCCAGTATTCAACTGGGATCCAGGCAGTGATACAGTCAAGTTCAGGGGCAAGGGAAGTAGTGCATTATTCATTTCAAAGGTTTTAGAAAAAAGGGGAATGTCAAGAAAAGATGAAGGCCTGTTGTATGAGGAGCTTGCACTTCGAACAAAGATTTTGGATAAGATGATTGAAAAGAAAATTTTCAATTTTTACGATGTTTATGATTCAATATCTCGTTGCAGGGAAATTGGTCTTGAGCAATTTATGAAGGAGCTTAATGCATTATGATGGAAAAACTTGCCATCAAGGAAAAACTTGCAGAGCTTCGACGATCAGACGAGGATTTGTTGTACTTTATTGCATTTCTATATGCCTTGTCTACAGGCGAAGTTGGCTCTGTTGACATGATAAAAAGTGGACAATCGTCAGGATATGGTAGGTACTCAAATTCATTCAAAGAAGTATTTCGACTTGGAGTTGGGTGGGGGTACGGTCTGGCGCGGTCTTGTGAAATGATTGCTGCAAAATTAAAGGACAATACAGACCCATTAAAGCAATTGCTAGTAAAACTATCCCAGGTGATAAGACTTGGAGATGAGTTGAGAATATTCTTCACAGATGAGATGAGTTTCGCCATCCACACATATACAATAAGATATGAGCGCAATCTAGAAACCCAGAAACTATTTCTTGAAATGTTTTATACAATTTCATCAACTGCGTCTTTCATGATTGCAGCCAACTCAATCATGGCAATGCTCATGGGAAACTCCAATTCTGAATCAATATTTGTCATGTCGTTTGTTGGTGTCATAGTAAGCATGGGTTCATTCATAGTAATCATGTACATGTTATTTCCAAAAGACAAACTAGCATCAACAAAACACGATACCACACCAAAATTTAGAATGGCATTATTTGCAGCACTTGGTGTAGGTATTTCTATCGGCATAGTCCTTGCCTTGACCAATCTAGTGCCACTCACACTTGTCGTAGTCATTGCAGTGGCACCCTTATTCGTTCCCGGATTCATAGCCAAAAGAATGGAAACAGAGTTACGAGAGCATGACGAGTGGTATCCACCATTTATCAGGCATTTTGGAGAGATTTACACAATGGTAGGTTCCATGGGGCAGGCACTTGATGCAGTACTTAGAAGCAATTTTGGACCATTACAAAAACAAATTATTGCTTTTAAGAATAGAGTAAAAAACAGGATAAATCCAGAAATTTGCTTTGAGATATTTTCTATGGAGGCCGGAACTTCAGTAATTGAATCTGGCAATACCATAATGTCAAGGGCGCTCCTCAAAGGCGCAGACATGAACCAGGTAGGTAACAAGGTTGCAGAAATTTCATCCAAACTAAACGAGCTCAGATCAAAAAGAATGCAGACATCAAGAACTTTTGAGACAATCATAATCGTATTACATGGACTTACAATGGCAATTTTTGGCCTGATGAGTACACTAATCGAAGTATTTCACACATTGTTATCAACAGTACCAGTATCAAACCAGGCGTTTACACTCAGTCCAATTGATCCAAATTTTATCCACATGATGCTACCAATAGTAATACTTGTCACATCTACCATCAATGCATTAGCAGTAAAAGTAGGCCAGGGAGGTATGTTCAAGACAGTATGTTTCAATATAGCAATGTTAACAGTATTAGGAGGATTAACAATGTACGGTACTACTGCGGCCCTATCACAATTTCTCACAAACCACATCCTGGATACATATTCTCCAGGTGTTGCAGCAGGCACTCTTCCAGGAATAGGTTCTGGAACTTGAGTAGATTAAAAATCACAATAACAAGTAAAAAGAAATTACTAGTTTATGTGTTTGATGTTTGGCATACAGTCTTTGCAAGTAGATTATTGACTGTCTTCATTACTGATTGCATATCAAATGGTTTGTAGATTATTGCATCCGCACCTAATTTTTCTAGCTTGTGTATAGTATCTGCCCTTACATCACCCGTAATCATTACCATTATTGCATGTGGTTTTATTTTCTTGATATTTTCAAGTGCATAAAATCCATCATATTCTGGCATCATCACATCAGAGAAGATAATATCAGGAGACAGGTCTTGGAATATCTTGGTAGCTTGCCTTCCATCAAATGCCTTGCCTACCACTGCAACATCATAAATTTCTAAAAATTCTGTAAAAAGATTAACCGTATCCTCATCATCATCAACTACAAGTGCAGTATAGGCATGCTTTCCACGATTCCCCTCATCAGACATATCATTATCGTGAACATCAATTATCTAATATTAATCAGTATGTCAAGATCAGACAAACAGATTAGAAACTAGTTTATGAAAAATGAGTCAATTACGTCAATAATTGAATACAGCATAATCAGAGATACGATAGATTTTTAGCAAATTTCATCACCAGAATGTAAAATAGGCCGCCTCCAACATCAAAATCAGACTCCAAGTCCACATTTAAAATCGATTTTACATTGTCAGTCATCCATTAATCACAAGATTTTGGGGTTTTGGACCTTACAACTACTAACAAGGTCATCAATGATGTCATATAGAAAAATTACATGCAAGTTAATTTTAATAAATTACCTGCAAATAAGACATGTCTGGATTTGACTCCCTAATAGGGAAATCCCTAGTACACATAATAAAGAAAAATCTCGGTCAGAGCACATTGGAAAAAATTGAAAATAGAGTATTTGAAAAATTTGGCATAAATTTGACTCAAGTATCCAGTGATTTTCCAAAATTAGATCTGATCTTCAAAGAATGTTTTGGGGAGGGAGCGAAGGGAATGGAAAGGCAGTTACTACAACATATCATATCAGTTCAGCAAAGCAAAGTAGGAAATAAGGAATTGATAACCATTGAAGATTCATACATCAATAGAATAATACTTGAAGCAATAGGCGATGACGATAAAAAAAATATCCTGAATGCGGTTCTGGATAAACCAAGAATAATTTCAGAGATCTTGGAGATTTGTAAAATTCCACAGACATCAGGATACCGAAAAGTTAACAGTCTGATCCAAAACGGATTATTAATAATTAATGGATGTGAATCGACAGAGGATGGAAGAACCATCAACAAATACCGACCAGTGTTTGATAATATTCAGATCCAGGTAAAAAAGAACAAGGTCCTAGTACAAGTTCAGCTAACAAAAGAATATCTTGACAACAGTAGTATTTTCGGTATGCACTTTCAAAACTTAGTAACGCATGTTCCATGATTATCAAATTTTTTACACAATAGTATGATAATGACGTTTCACATGTGTAATATTCCATTACACACAGATCTCTAAAGAGTGCTAATTGTACTAGAGTAACATGACAATGGATACAACCAACGTTTCAATTTCAGAAGCCATGTTAAACATACAACCAAGCGAACATGAAGTATTATATGATAAAATTAAAAATGAGTTGTCAAAATTTGGATTAACTTCAAACCAATCAAAAGTTTTTCTGTTTTTAGAAAAGAATGGTTCTAGTACAGCTACTCAAGTAAGCAATGCCCTCAAAGTACCAAGAACTGAAACCTATCACCTATTAACAAACTTACAAAACAGGGGTTTGGTGTCTGCATCTTTTCAGCATCCAATTAAGTTCATTGCATCACCGCTTGATACTGCCATAAACATATTGATCAATACAGAGAAGGAACGAGTCAAGAATCTCGAAAATAAAGAGCGGGACATAGTAGCACTCTGGAAAACTTTACCCCATTTTGGAATAAATAAAGAGGAAGTAACCGATGGAAAATTCCAAATTTTGCAAGGTCTAAACCAGATGTCTGGTAAAATAAGTGAAGTTGTCACAAATGCAAAAAAATCCATTCTAATGCTTGCAACAGAAAAAGACTTGATGAAATTTTATCACGCAGGTCTCCTAGAACTATTGAAAGACTCCAAAGTAGACGTGCAACTTGTTTCATCATCTTCAAGTAAAACAGAGTATATTTTTTCAGATTCTCTGAGAAATAAAGTAAAAAGAATGCCGCAAAAAATTAAAGAGGATTTGTGTTTCATCATAAAAGATGATGATGAAGTAATATTATTCATAAAGAAAACTAACGAAACTTCACAGAACATGTTAGCTATGTGGACAAACTCTTATTCTATGACATATACGTTGAAATTATTATTTGGCTATATTTGGTCAAATTCTCGATATTTTAAATCCAAAAATAACAAGTAAAAGAAGATAAAATTTCAGCACAATAAAAAACAAACACATCTAAAGCATTTGAGAGTGTATTAATCTCAAAATTAAATCGCCATACATAATCTGAATTATGAAACCCCCTGTTATGTACAACACATAAGGCAAACCTGGTGTAACCCATACATCAGACCCATTGCAGAATGATGTTTTTTCTGCATGTTTTGGTGAAAAATCAAGGTGTCGTTTTCCATCTGTTATCTGTTCAATACAGAAGCTGTGTTTGGGGTTCTTTGTTCGATATCCAACAAACATTGCCACTATTTTTTTCAAACTTGATTCTTCAATACCATTGAATATATCGTTACCACGAATGATGGATATCATATTTCGTGTCAAATTGATAAAAAGTGGAATTACCGTAAGAATTGAAGCGTTTTCAAGTATAGTGAAAGGAGATATCAGAGATGCAGTCAAAGTAGACAGAGGGGCAAGACCTGCAAGAACTATCAAGCATAATGCATCTGCTCCTCCAAAGATCCCAAATCTCCACAGGATCAAAGCAATTGGAGCTACAATCAGTGACAAGCCCACAGTTTTTAGATCAAACCAAAAATTAGGACTGATAAACAATAGTAACACTGCCACACCAGAGAAACCAATCCATAACTTGTCATTAATTTCTCTTTTTTTGAGATCTATTACAGATGCCAATCCAAGCATAGATAGAGATATCATAATTCTCACAACGTTAATATCAAAAAAACCGTCTAACATTGTACTCTCTCTCCTTGCATAGAATAGATTTGTAATACAATTTCCAAATCTGGAAGACCAATTTTATATTCAAGAGATCGAGAAAAAAGAACATGAAATTTTTGCCATCTTTTCACAATCCAAAGACTCGAGGATACACCACATACTATACCATAATTCTGGTTATAGTAACAAGCGTAGTAATTTTGACTACATTTCAAGTAATACATCAAAACATCATCCAAAACTCTATGACATTTTTTGAGGGGTATTTTTCGTTATTCATGTTAATCCGTAATGAAAAAACTGGCAACGGCTTTTTAAGACATGTCACATATGTCAAGTCATTCACAGTATCCTAATTTTCCTTTACATGCGATACCTTATCTTTTAATTCGGTAATCATGTCTGATAGATTAATTTTTTCAGATATTTCTTCAAACATTTCTCTTTTCTTAAAGATCAATATTCCAATTCCTGCAACTAATGGTATAACTAGCATCAATGGATCAATACTGCCTAGTATTGATAGATTATTTTTCGGAGTATTTTCAGATGGAGTACTTGCAAGTGGAGCATTAATTGTGATATCTTTTGAAGATGTAGTTACTTGGTATAATCCACCTGAGACACTTGCATCAATGTGAACTGATCCAGGACTATCAGCTATGAAAGTCATTTTTGCAGTACCATCAGAATGGATGTCGGAATCCATACTTTGAATTTTTGCTCCATCGACTTTCCAGTCGACTTTAAGATTTTTTAGCGGAACTTGTTTGTATGTAGCAGTTATTTCAGCAGATATTGGAACACCTGATTCTCCAAAATCAGCTGCCTGAATATTTACATCTGGTGTAATGCTTATCACATTAACATCAAATTTTGATAAAGGAATTTCATTTGCAAGAAGTGCAATTTCAGATGTACCTTCACTTTTTGCATGAACATTAAATGTAGTAAAATATGAGCCGCTGTTAATTTTCACACTGTCAGGCATCTCAATAATTGTTGGGTCATTTGAGACAAGTTTTATTATTATATCATGATCAGCATATGCTGGTATTTGTTGACCATCCAACAATTCAATTGAAAATGTATTTTGAAGTCCAGCTGTGATCTTTTCAGGATAATCAAACTCTATTGATTTAGGATTATCAGATATGCCCTCTATTGAAAAAGTGGAGGAAAAAACTGGAGATATTACAGATAGGCTCTGTGTACCATCTTTCAGTAGTACGCCATCAGATATCAGAATTGGTGCATCTTTGTGCATTGATAATGTTCCTGTCTGAATAGAGTCAGATGGTGATACCATTAATGGCAACTCGTCAGTAGAAAAACTAAGAGCATCGGCCTTTGTAAGATAATAAGCAATTGGAATTTTTGTATGTGTTAGAACTTTTGGAAGTAATGAGTCGGCCTTTAATGAAATAGAGTCTATTGGAACTGAGCTTATTGACTGGGTCACAATTTGTGGATTGTCAGTGACAACATCCAAAGTTACAGGATTTGCGGTTTTGCCAACTTGTGCAAATACTAGTGCAGATTGTGAACCTCTATCCATTTGTACATAAGAGATTGAAACAACAGATGGATCAGAAGAGTCAATTTCAATTTTTAGATTATCCTTTGCGATAAGCATTTTTCCAGATGGATCTTCAAGATGTATGACGCCTACAAGTTCTTTTTGGCCAGTAGCAAGAATTGGAAGAGAGTCCAGTCTAGCAGATTTGACATCAAGTAAGGTGTTGTTAGTATTACTAGTCAATTGCACAGGAGATGAAATTAGACTTCCGGTCGCAGAAGCAACTACATTAAAAGTTCCACTGGTTCCGGCAGTAACCTCAATTGGTACATATGCCCAATAGGTTCCTTTTTTTATCATTGCTTGCTCTCCAATTTGAAACAAGGGACTTTCTCTGCTAGTGTTAATTGTGCTAATACCACTAGCATTTGTTATTTGTACCTTTACAGGAATGTCATTTTTTGCTAGAACTGGATTTCCAGATTCATCATGTAGTTGTACAACAGCATATGCAGATGAAGCCGCATAAGCATTAATTGTTTTTGGATAAACATAGAGCTGTATCGTATTTTGAGAATTAACATTATTAACAACAACTGATGTTGATACTGATTGCATAGAAGTTGAGGATGCAGATATCTGTGCAGTACCTGAACCGGTTACCACAATTGATCCAGTGGCATAATATTCTCCTTTCTTTATTATCAGAGTGTTATCTTTTGGTGTTACAATGTTATTATCAGATGTGGATATTGATACAGCCATATCTGATGTCACAGGAGTTGGAACATCGTTATTGTTAGTACTTTCTACTGCAATGTAACCATATATCGGACCATTTGTTGCATATGTGGACGGAGTTGCTTTTATCATCAATTTTGTTGCAATATTAGAATTAGTATAGATGGTTAGATCAAACTCATTTGAAGCAAATCCAGGTGCTGCAAGTGCAATCTTGACATCCCCTGCAGCAAAAGCCTTTATTTTTACATTGGATATCATATGAGTTTCGTCTTGTTCAATACCCAATACTTGTACTATTGATGGATCAGATGATGTTGCAATTAATTTGTCAACTGGGATATCACCAGTTGTAGAATAAATCTCTATAACACCTTCCGAATTTTCTACAATTTTTCCAGGAATTATCTTCATCCCAAGATTTGCAGGAGTTGAGACATCAGCATATGCCGGGATGATTATGAATGACATGAACACCAGTAATAATAGGTATTTCAAATTATCAGTACCTGACTTAAAATTCAATATAAGATCAGGTATGACTTTTTTTATGACATACTATGATGAGGGTTTGGAGAGTATAGACCCAATGTTGATCACGTGTAACTGTATCATGCCAATTGAGATCAGAGTCACAATGGTAAGCAACATGGAAAACACGAATCCTCCAGAATAAGCTCCTTTAGTGATTTTACCAATAAAAAGACCTGCAAGCCATGCTTGAACTACAACTGCTATTGATACTACCTCAAGTAATGAATTTGATTGTCCTAACTGTTCATTACCATTATGAACAATATTTTTTCCTTTATCAATTTCAGAAAAAGAGTCTATCGTAAGTAGTGTAGTAAACCCAGTGATAATTATCAGCATAAAACCAACTATAACATAGGGCTGTAACATGTCACGTTTATTTTTTGTAATATTACGAATTTTTTCACTTGCATCAGTCAAAGAATCAAGGGTGTTCACATTTCCCCCTCCAGAAGATATTATTTCAAACAAGATTCGGAAGCTTACTAACACTTGAAAATTTTTGATTTCTTTTTCAAGTGTTTCAAAAATATTGAATAGTGGAATACCCCATTCGAGTTTGTTTGCGATAGTATTTGCAACAATATTAAACGATTTGAAGTCTTTTCTTTTACATGCATGAACTATACATTTTTCTGGTCCCATTCCAGCCTTTCTTGCTTCAGTGATATCTCGTAAAATTTGAGGTGTTGCCTCTTCAGCATGAAGGTTTGTGATATAGATTTTTTTAAATGTCATAGAAGGCCAGATAGATGCAATCACTAGAGACATTCCCAAAATGTAGGCATTAGCATGCATATTAGAAAACAAGCCAGTTGCGACAAGAATTATTCCAATTAGAACAGGCGGTAATGCAAACTTTAGAATTCTTTTTACTTCAAGTTCCGGAATATTAGAATAGTTCATTTTTTGTACCATTTTCATAAACCCAATAGAAACTATTGGAGAAAAAAACAATAACGCATAAGGTGGTTGTGAAGAAGTACCATCACCAGAACTACTAAGAGGGTTTGAACCCATCGCTGCTACCAGTATAAAAACTGCAAGTATGACTATTTGCATCGTAAGCCACCCGTGAACTACACCGCTGAGTTTTTCAACAGACTGTTTTTCTACATTTTCAAGTCTATCATACGAACCAGTCATTTTACTTTTTAGATAATTGACCACATTACCACCACTTTGGATAGCAGAAACATATCCACTTAGAAATTCACCTAATGCCTTAGAAGATGGCCTGTCCTTTGCTTGGTCTAGTGCAGTAAGTGGGTCTATTCCTAGTAAATCAATTCTTTTTAGAATTTTAATTATTTCTCCCTGAATAATAGGCAAAAGATTGATTTCTTTTATTTTCTGTAACATGGTATAAGGACCGAGTCCACTTGAAGCAAGCAATGACATTATAGTGATAAAATACGGTAACTCTCTATCGATCTTTTTGTTTTGTTTTTTTTCGTAATCAGCCTGATCAAGTTTTTTTAATGAAATCATTTAGACATTCCCTAATTCTATTTTTTGTAATAATGATTCTGGATCTCTGTAATATTTTCCAACTACTTCAGCCACTTTTCTATAATTTCTAATATCATTTTCAAGCATCCATTTGAGAATCATGATTCTTTTTTCATGCTCTTCGAGCAGTTCGTTTAGATCACGACCTGACGCATCTGCCATTTTTTTAAATAGATTACTATCTTTGAGATTATCATCAAAATTATCAGTTTTCGGATTCCATGAAAAAGCCGCATATGAAGTACTGGAAGATATTATTTCAGATACCGCAATTGCTCTTCTGCTACTCTGTCCCGTAGAACTTTCTTTTACTCTCTTTATGACTACAGCGCAGTTCATTAGAGAAATATATGCGGGTGGAATATCCATCGGTTTTTGCTGCAATCTCTTTATTGCAGATTCAAGACCATCTGCGTGCATCGTACACAGACCACCGTGACCTGTAGCCATGGCTTGAAACATGACATAAGCTTCAGAGCCTCGAATTTCTCCTACTACAATATAGTCAGGCCTATGTCGTACTCCGGCCTTTATCAAATCATACAGTCCTATTTCACCTTCCCCACTCAAACCAAACCCACTTCTTGAAACTAGAGTGAACCAGTTTTCATGATTGATGTTGATTTCTGCAACATCTTCTACTGAGAAAATTTTATAGTCAGGGTGAACAAGACCCGTAATTGCATTAAGTATTGTAGTCTTTCCACTGCCAGTTGAGCCTATTATTATAAAAGACTGTTTTGCCTCTACTAGCATCCACAAATATGCCGCAATCGAGATGCTTATTGTTCCAAATTTTATCAAGTCAATTACGGTATAAGGATCTTCTCTGAATTTTCGTATTGTAAAACTGGTTCCTTTAGGAGTTACTTCCTTTTGATATAGAACCGAAATTCTATGATTTCCTTGTAATGCCAAATCAGATATTGGAAATGCAGTACTGATATGTTTTCCAGCCCTAAATACAATTCTAGAAACAAATGAATTCAATTGTTCATTTGATGCATACTGGATATTTGTTGGAATGCTGTCATAATTTCTATGCCATATGAAAATTGGTTTATCAGTTCCACTGCAGCTTACATCCTCAATATTTATGTCATGCATTATTGGATCTATTAGACCAAATCCCACAATATCGCGCTTTAAATAATATTTTACCTTCTCCATACTACTCATACTAGAGTGATTTAGAAACATCTTTTCATTATCCTTGAGAATCTTATTCAAATGATCTTCAAAATTTTGACTGCCATCAGATTTTGATGGCGATTCAAGACTTTCTTCAATGAGTTTGTAGAGAGTTTGAAAGATTGTTGTGTCTTCTCGATTTAGACGTAATTCATCTACAAAATAAAGATATGTTGATTTTTCTTTATTATATAATATATTTGCATAACTAAATGGTGGTTGTAATGGATATTTTTTTACAATTTCATAACCAAACGGAATCTGACTTTGTCCTTCATCCATTATTTGATGCTCTAGAAAAGTTTCTATTTCTTGGGATTTTTTTGATTTATCTTTCATTTGTTAGTCACCAAAAATAAAAAAGAGGAGAAATTGGGCGTCTTTTTAAACCCCCTATTTGCTTTCTACAGTAACTGACTGTGGTGCGCCTACGTTACCAGCATAGATTGCTACGCTGCTTTGAGAACCAGCATCTACCGTACTCAATATACCCGGTGGTACTTGGAAGTACACTATTGCTTTATCACCTGGTTTCAATGAAATTGGACCGCTTGCTGGTACAAAGCACATTGATGTATTAGTAGCGCTAGAACCAAACTCATTGATTGCAAATGCTGCATTTGTACCCACACAATTAGCTGAACTTCCTGCTCCCACATACGTCTTCATTATTCCGTTTGGAGATGTTGTTTGCGTATAGTTGAGCTGAGATTGGAAGTTTGCAACAGTTACTCTGGTTGGATTACTGTCATAATACCAGTTTGCATAAGGTACCTGTGTACCACGTACATTAATCTGGTCAACAGACAATATCTTGTCACCACTGTTTCTAATTGCCACTGCTCCCCATGTCCAAGTTACCTTGTCAGAAGTAGTTGCGCTGGTCGAGTTTAACCACACGTGAGCACCTTGAGCCGAAATGCCGGACGATTGCGCGCCTGTCTGGAATAGGCTAGTACCATATAGTACAACACCCGTTCCAAGAACGACTGATGCAACCAAGATGATCAGTGTAGTTAGTACAGCACTGATTGCCTTTCTGTTCTTTGTTCTAAGAAACATATTCATTATTAGCAAGTATAATAATGGAGGATATCTCACCTAGCATGTAATTTTGACTTACACCTAG
>JBOGQV010000100.1:0-2234 GCA_050749145.1 Nitrosotalea sp.
GTTGCGCCCCGTTCGCTACATCGTACGTGAGAACGCGTGTCGCGAGTATCGAGAACATCACAGTGTATCCATTTTAACGCCTCGGCGGAAGAATAGAACGCTAGAGCATGCAAAAACAGCCGATTACCTATTCATCGTTGGGAGGTCTGTGATCTCATGGAGCTTGGCATTGTCAAGCCAGTAGGCATCGTCGATCAGATGACGGGCGCCTATCTGGACTATTCAATGAGCGTGATCGTTAGCCGCGCGCTCCCCGATGTGCGCGATGGCCTGAAGCCGGTGCATCGTCGCGTACTCTACGCGATGGAGCAGATGGGGCTTCAGTCGAATAAATCGTTTCGCAAATGCGCCGGTATCGTCGGCGAAGTATTGAAAGAATACCACCCCCACGGCGATGTCGCCGTCTATGATACGCTCGTGCGCATGGCGCAACCCTGGAACCTGCGCTACCCGCTGGTCATGGGGCAGGGGAATTTCGGCTGCTTTACCGGCGACACGAAAATCTCATTGCTTGATGGCACAGAGAAGAGTTTCGCCGAGCTTGCTCAGTTATCTCCTGACGAGCGGTTCCATGTGTATTCGGTAGATGGACAGGGAAACATCGTCATCGGCGAGGGTTACAACGCGCGTATTACCCGACAGCAGGCCGAACTCGTGGAGGTCACGCTGGATAACGACGCAGTCATCCGCTGCACACCTGACCATCGGTTCATGCTACGCGATGGCTCATACAAGCAGGCACAATACCTCACGCCTGAGGATAGCCTGATGCCAGGCTATTTCGACAAGGCTCCTGTAAAGCAGGGGATGAACGAGTACCTGCGTGTGCAACAACCTGCCACAGACGACTATGTGTTTGTGCATCATTTAGCCGATGAGTTCAACGAGAGCAAAGGACTTGCTCAGATATTTCATGGGCCATATGTGCGGCACCATGTAAATTTCAACCGTTTCGACAATCGGCCTATAAATATCGTGCGCATGGACTTTTTGGAACATCTCCATCTCCATGCCGAACAGATAGGCGCCCTGTGGGAGAACCCCGAATTCCGCGCAGCGCAGCGCAGGGGCGTCCAGAGCTATTACGCGCGCAATCCACAAGCTCGGAGCGCACGGCGTGAACGCATGATCGCCCAAAATCGCCACCCAGCATTCCGGCAAGTCAATGGCCAGCGTGTCGCCTCGCAACTGCGAGAGATGTATGCCTCCAATCCCGAGGCCAGGGCGCAGATTGCTGAGAGAATGCGGCAACTCTGGCAGGATCCAGACTATCGAGAACGCATGAGCAAAGCACTCAGCGGCATCACCAAACGTCCCCTCACTCCTGAACAGCGACGCGAAGTCTCTCGCATTGTCTCGGAGAAAAGTCGGATAATGTGGAGTGACGACACAAAGCGCACTGAAATCGTCGCGGCAATCGTCGCGGCCATGTCCAGTGAGGCGGTTCGCGCGCGCATCTCCTCCCGTGTACGAGCCGCTTGGCGTAATCCTGCCTATCGCGCGAAGTTTGGCACACAGCACTTTTCGCGCATGGCGCACACGCTGTGGAGTAATCCTGAAACAAAGGTGCTGCATCAGGCGAAGATAGCACGCCAATGGAACGACCGCGAGTTCCGGGAAACTCAAAGCGCAGGTGTACATGAGAGCAACTTGCGACGATTAGCCGCAAATCCAGCGATGATGAACGAATTGGCTGGAAAAGCTGCCGTTAGTTTGCGTCAAAACTGGCAAAGGGCGGACTACAAACGTCAGGTGATGCGGCAAAGGGTCGCGCGCTATGTATCGCAACTGCAACATAGCATGCCTGACTGTGCATTAACTCCCGAAATTTACGATGCTTCTCGCGACGCAAACTGGATTCCCAGATATCGGTCGGTAATGGCCTACTTCGACTCGTGGGATGATTTGCTGGATGCGGGCGCGCACTACAATCACCGAATCGTTTCGGTTCGCCGATTGGAAGAACGCGAAGATGTCTATGACATCACGGTAGACGAGCACCACAACTTCTTGATATCGGGTGGTGTATTTGTCCACAATTCAGTAGACGATGATCCACCAGCAGCCATGCGGTATACCGAGGCTAAGATGGCGCTCATCGCCAATGAGCTGCTGGGCGATATTGATCGCGACACGGTGGACTTCAGGCCCAACTACGATGGCCACAGCGAAGAGCCGGTGGTCTTGCCAGCGCGCCTGCCAAATCTGCTGCTCAACGGCGCGGCGGGCATCGC
>JBOGQV010000101.1:0-1858 GCA_050749145.1 Nitrosotalea sp.
GTACTAGGATATGCTAATTTTTTTCGAATATCAGAGACATCAACATCAAGAGTATTCAGATATTTCTCTACAGAGTTTATTCCAGTTTGATCTGCATTTGCAATCACTTTGGGAACAAAATTAGAAAAGGGTTCATTTCTTTTCTTTGCTGCAACAATTGCAAGTATTAATGCATATGTCACGTCAATTTCATCATTAAAACCTCCACTAGCCTTGAAACCTTCTATTAATTTTGTTGTCACTAGACCAGGTTCATTGATCTGGGCCATTTCTTTTATAATAAAATCTACCGTTTTTTTTATGGCCAGATCATAAGAGTTGGATACATCTATTAGAACTCCATCACAGTCAAACACTATAGAATCTAGTTTTTTTATCGTCTCAATTTTTGTTTGATCTATTATGATCCCCTCTCCTATTTCCTTTAAAGTCAATTCAGTAAATCCCGTATAGCAGTAAGAAATCTAGAATTCATCTCTTGTGAGCCTACTGTAACCCGCAGACAGCCCTCATGTGAACCAATTTTACCAAGATTCTTTATCGATATGCCTTGTTCAATGAGTGCTTTGTAAATTCTTTGGCCAGAACCACCAGTAGCAAAGAGAACAAAATTTGCTTTAGAGTCAAATACCTCAAATATCTTCATTTGTTGAAGATTTGTAATAATTCGTGAACGTTCCATCTTGACAAGATTTGCAACATCTGCAAAATATTTTGATTGCTGTAAGGCTATTACACCAGCCTCTATTGCCAGGGTATTCAATGGATAAGGATATTGAATTACCCTTGTGAAGATATCAATTATTTTTTCGTTTGCTATGAAATATCCTATCCGGAGTCCAGCCAACCCAAATGATTTTGATAGAGTTCTGAGTACAATCAGATTATTCACCTTCTTCGTCATTTCTACAATCGAATAATCAGAGAATTCCACATATGCTTCATCTATTATTACAAGACCCCTGAATTCTCGAATCAGCCTTTCAAGATCTTTTTTCTGAAATTGGAATCCAGTTGGGTTATTCGGTGTATCAAGGTAAAGAATATTGGCTTTCTTGGAATTTGATAAAAATTTTTCCAGATTAAGTGTCATATTCTTATCAAACGGAATTTTTATTGTATGAATAGAATACAATTTACATCGTTCTTCAAAGAATCCAAAGGTTGGATCTGACGTTAGAATTTTAGTATCTTTAGAAGTAAAGTTACTCAAAAAAAGATCAATTATTTGATCAGAACCGTTTCCAACACCTATCATTTCTTTTGGCATTCCAATGTATTTTGATATATTTTGAACTAATCTTTCCGTCCCACCTAATGGATATTCTCGTACATCCATGTTTTCTTTTGCGGTGTTTATCATTTTTTCAATAAATTCTTGAGATATAGCATAATTTTCATTTGAATCAAGTTTTATCACATTAGAGTGTTTTTCAGGTTTCTTGTAACCTGAAAGTTTGTAATATTTTTCTAATTCTTTTTCAAACCAGTCTTTTTTCATCATAATCTTCCCCTTACTGCTTCATAGTGATTTGGTAAGCCCTCTGCTTCTGTTAGGGCTTGCATGTATTTTGAGATTTTTTTCAAAGCAAGTTCAGATGATTCTATTTGAGTTTGTATTTTCATGTAATCTAACACTCCTAATGAGCCACGAGTTCTTCCAAATCTATTAGTTGGAAGTATGTGATTTGATCCTAATAGGTAATCACTGGCGGATGAGGGAGTATTCTTTCCTATTAGTACCAATCCAGCTGATTTTATTTTATTTGCCAGTTGTTGTGGTTTTTTTGTGATTATTTCAAGGTGTTCAGGAGCAAGTTTGTTTGCAAAATCTATCATTTGCCGTTCAGTATTACAA
>JBOGQV010000102.1:0-1669 GCA_050749145.1 Nitrosotalea sp.
CGCAATCATGCCGGCGATGACGAACAGCCAGAGCGCGACAGCTCGGTCCGAGCCGTAACGGACGTCATGCGATGTCGTGGCCTCAGCAGCGACCATAGGAACCTTGCAGTATCACCCGACTTGCGGCCCAATCCCTAAACGCCTTGCCGGCGTTCGTCCATGCGGCCCAACGGAACATGCGGTCCCTCACTCCAAGCACCAAGAAGCTCATCGGCACGATCGTGATCCTCTTGTGGGTTCCGGTCTATGCGCTCCTCGCCATGCGGGTCGGGATCTCCGTTCTGACGGGGGCGAATCCGTTCGTGGAGCTGATTTACTACGCCATCGCGGGAACGGCGTGGATCATCCCCATCGGCCTGATGCTGCCCTGGATGAGCCGCGAGCCTCGGCCTTAGGGGTGCACGGTCTGCGTGAAGTAGCGGTCGTCCAGCGTCAAGCCGATCTTCTGTTTCGAGGCCTCGCGATAGACGATGGCGCCGATGGCCGCGAATTGCAGCCCGAGCCCCTGGTAATTGTGGAAGCAGGTGATCTCTTCGGGCGACTGACGGCCGGACGCGCGCCCGGACACCATGTCCCTAAACTCAGGCACTTTGGAGACGTCCTCGATGCCGGAGTGGGCATTGCGGTCGTTCTGGTTGAAGCCGCCGACTTCGGGAGAGTTGCGCGCGGTGAAGCTCTTGCCGCCTTCGCGCGCATTTACCACAAGGCGGGTCACGCGCTCGAAGATCGCGGGCAGAAGCTCGGTGCGGTTCACGCTCGAAAGATGCAGTCCGGGCCTGAGCCAGTCCGGCTTGACTGTGGGCGTGAGCGAGTTCGTCGCCGTGACCAGGATGTCAGCGCCTTCGGCTGCATCCTCGGGCCGATCAACCGCGCGGATGTTCAGGTCGAATGTCTTGCGATAGTGCTCGACGAAGCGGCGGCGGTTTTCGGGCGTCGGGCTGAAGACCCGCACGTCCTCGAAGCCGCGCACGGCGCACATGGCTTCCAGTTGACCGCCAGCCTGGAAGCCCGTTCCGAGCAAGCCGAGCACTTTGGCATCGGGGCGCGAGAGATATTTTGCCGCGACGCCGCTCGTGGCGCCGACGCGCGCGCGCTGCATGAGGCCGTCATTGACAATGCACAAGAGCTGCCCCGTGTCGGTGGAGAACAGCAGAACCTGGCCGTTGTAGCGGCCGCCCGGCTCGGACAGAGCCAGCTTCACGCGCCGCGATGTGCCGTTGATCACAGCGCCCGTCACGATGTCGGAATTGAGCCTGATAGCGGCGATACCCGCCTTCGGCCAGGTCCCCGACATCGTCTTGAGATCGTGGACAGCACCATCGCGTGGGATCGGCACGATCGCATCCTGCCGCGGAATGTCGACCGCATCGCCGTTGCCGAGATCGGCAAACGCCGCCTCGATTGCCGCGATGCAATCTGGCATCTTGAGAAGGGGTTCGACATCTTCGTTGGTGAGAAGGATCATCGCGGGCGTCCGGGTTGAAATCGGCCGTGACGATAGTTCATCGCTGCTCGGGCGGCAAAGGACGGAACGTGGAGAAGCGCAAAGCACAGGAGAGCACGATCGGATTGCTCGCCCGGGCGATCCGATCTGCTGATGGGGATTCGGTCTCCCCGGCGGCGACGCAGCAGGCGAAATTGCTCCTGCTCGACACGATCGGCTGTGGTT
>JBOGQV010000103.1:0-5897 GCA_050749145.1 Nitrosotalea sp.
GCTACAGATACTAGCTTTGAAAATTCCCCTTTTGCGATCGCATTTTCGAAGATTGCATCATTCCCCATGAGTAAATTTCGTAAATCCATGTTTTTATGTATTTAAACTCTGGTCACTTGCGGCTCAAAATTTGGACCATTTTAGACCACTTTAGTCTGATTTCTGTGATAAAATGTTGTATATAAAGCAGGATCTAACGTATGGTGGCCTAGTTTTACATTATTTGACCATCTCATGTTTCCAATTTTTCGTCATTTTACATTATTGACTCCATTTCAACATCTACTCTTTGAAAGACGAACCTCAATTGTGTTGCCAAATAATGCACTGAATTGTATTTATGTACCAAAACCAGACTTGGTGTCAGGTGCCAGGTTAGCCAAGCGGAACGGCGACCGCCTCGAGATCAAAAACAAGGTAGCGGTTATGCGCAAGCATGCAGGGGTTCGAATCCCTTACCTAGCGCTTTTCAAGTATCAAATTAGTTCAGGTCCAGTACAATTCTCTGGATGAGGTATTACATTATGTGACAAATTTTGACGCAACTTGCCCCTAAATTCCTATTAAAGATATTTCAAGCAACTCAGTGTGGGAAATAAACTCAAGTTTGATGTTGCCGCTAACGATCTCATTGATTTTGATACGTTAGAATTCGAAGAGCATGACGCCCTTCAAGAGTTTTTTATTGATTGACAAAAAATGTTCTAATGTTATGTGAAATGCCATTCTCTATTATTTTGCATGACAAAATGATTATACTAAAAAACTATTGTCTTAAACTCTTTGATTTTTCATAACACTTTTCAGCTTCTTTTTCCTTGCCGATCTTTGCAAGCACTCTTCCCTTGTTATGCCATGCAACTGCAAACTCTGGTCTGATCTTTATTGCCTTGTCAAAGCAATCAAGTGCTATCTCAATTTTTCCTAACGTAAAAAAACAAACACCCTTGAAATTCCACGCAGGAGCATGTGTTGGGTCTAGTACTGTTGCCTCATCAAAAGATTCTAGTGCATCTTCATATTTTCTCAAGTCTGAAAGGCATATTCCTTGCAGGTTCCATGCGTCTGCCGAATCTGGATTTATTTGCAAAACTTTACTAAAACATAACAGCGCGTCCTCATGTCTTTTCAAGTGGTATAGCGCATCTCCTTTTTTAAGCCACGCGTTTGCATATCGTGGCAATCGCTCTAACGCCTTGTCGTAAAATACAATTGCCGCTTCATATTGGTGTTTTACAACTAGTGTCTGGGCTTGTTCATATGCTGATACTGCATATTCTGGGTAAATGTCATCAAATTTCTGTACAACTTTTTGTACCTTTTTACTCTGTATCCTAAGAGTTTGATAGGCATCTGAAATTTGCCTAAATCTTGACTCACTTTCTTCAGTTGGGTCTTTGTCTGGATGGTACCTGAGTACAAGTCCTCTGTATGCCTGTTTTATCTCGTCAACCGATGCATCTGGCTTGAGTCCTAGTATCTCATAACATCTGGAAATGTCCAATATTCTAGGGTATCATCAAAGTACGAATAAACCAATCTTTCCTTGAAAAACCCACGAACCAACTAAAATTATAAAAAAATAACAGATTCAAGCGGTTGTTCTAGGGGATTTTGGCCCAGAGAACAGTTACCGCCAGTAGAGAATCTGCACTAATATCTACGGTATCGGTATTGAAAAGAACGTGTTCGTTCATTGTGAAATTGTACCGTACCCACACACAAAATGGCTTTGGTCATGAGTTTCATTTAGTGATAAGATTCGTCAGTCTTTTAAACAAGCGTACCGGACGATCATTCCATGGCTTTGAATTGTCCTGACTGTGACTCTAAATTAGTAGAGTTTGACCCAGGCTCTGGTATACACCATTGCCCAAATTCTACTTGTATTTTCATATACTTTGACAAAAATACGGGTAAAAAATACCGGAAAAATAACAAGTGACACTTGTCACTTGGCCTTTGTATTCTTGCAAGAAAAACCAAAAATCTACTGTAACATCCTAGTATGACACTAGTTCCTAATTACCAACACCCTCCCATACTTTCTACTAACATTTTATTAACTAAAAAGTACCACACCACTACAAGGAAACATGATTCCACCGCATATCTTTGATCAGAGATACAAGACATTTTATGAAATGTCTCCAGATCTTGTATGCACACTTGATGAAAACGGAATAATAC
The DNA here is from genome assembly GCA_050749145.1 of Nitrosotalea sp. GTDB lineage: Archaea > Thermoproteota > Nitrososphaeria > Nitrososphaerales > Nitrosopumilaceae > Nitrosotalea. The sequence goes on from JBOGQV010000103.1 coordinate 2,191, forward strand.
TTGATGCCAACAAACACATGCTGGAATATTCTGGCTATTCTAAAAACGAGATTGTAGGAAAACCTTGTTTTGATTTTATCACACCCGGATACAAAAAGACTGCACTTGATGGGTTCAAAGAGATGCAGGAAAAAGGAGTGGGGCCGCTAATAGAAATCCAACTACGAAAAAAAGACAATACCGCATTTTTTGGTGTATGCAAGGGTGCAAAAATAGGTGACGAGAAAGAGTCTGGCATTTACCTGATTACAATCCAGGATGTCTCCCTCATGCATGATGCCATAGAAAAGGCAAGACATGCAGAAGAACAAGTGGAAAAAAAATACGATGAGCTCAAAAAAGCATATGACACTTTACTTCTTGCAGAAGCCAAATACCAAAACCTCTATGACAATTCTCCTGATCTTTTGCGTACTATTGACCTTGACGGTATAATCATTGACTGTAACAAATCTTATACAAAAAACCTTGGATACACAAAAGCCGAGATTGTCGGAGTCCCAATAATCAAGCATACTGCTGAGCGAAGCTTTGATGATCTTGAAAGAGGAATCAAGGAATGGAAAGTAACTGGAATAATTTCAAACGTTGAAATCTGGCTCAAAAGAAAAGATGGAACTTTATTTCCAACCCTGCTTTCTGGAAACAACCTGTATGGAGAAAAGGGTCAACTCATGGGCAGAACCGTTTCACTTCGAGACATATCTGACATTTATGCTGCAAGGCTCACAATAGAACAAGATCAAAAAAAGATAAACCAACAATACGAAGATCTAAAAAAAGCAAATCTCCTACTTACCGAGGCAGAACAAAAGTTTCGAAGTCTGTATGATACATCTCCTGACCTGATGCGTACAATCGACCATGATGGAATGATAACTGACTGCAACGACGCTTATGCACTAAACTTGGGATATACCAAACAAGAAATCATTGGAATGTCAATTTTCGATCATACTGCAGAAAAAAACATTAACAATATGAGACAATCCTTTGACTCGTGGAAATCAGGCCTGAGTATTACAAACAAAGAAATCTGGATGAAAAGAAAAGATGGCACAGTTTTTCCAGCACTCTTGAGTGCAACAACGTTTCATGAAGGTGATGGAAAAATGAGAAGTAATACAATAATCAAAGATATTACAGAGCTTTACAATGCAAGACAAAAGATAGAGGAAAACGAAGCACACATACGAGAACAATACGATGCATTGCGAAAGATAGACAAGTCAAAGGAGGAATTTTTGACAATGATCACACATGAACTAAAGACTCCTCTTGTGCCAATACAAGGATATGTGGATATATTGCTCACAGATACGTTTGGACCTCTAACTGATGCACAAAGACAACGACTTGATATTGTAAAATTAAACACAAAAAATCTCTTAAAACTCATGACTGATCTTTTGGATGTTCAAAAAATCGAAATAGGTCAGCTGAGGGTAACAAAAGCAAGGCACAACTTGGTTGGTATTATACAAAGAATGGTAGAAAACATAAAACCGACTCTGGAAAAACACAGAATAGAAATCAAGACACACCTTCAGCCTGAACTTTTTTGTCTATGCGACTCGCTAAGAATTGAGCAAGTCATAAATAATTTAATCAATAACGCTATTGACTTTTGTCCAAAAGATGATGGTAAAATTTTCATAAAATTGTATACTGAGGGTGACAATGCAAAAATAATTGTAAAAGACAATGGGATTGGAATCGTGAAAAACAAGCTAGACCAAATCTTTGTCAAGTTTTACCAGATTGATACATCTGTCACAAGGGAGCATGGAGGTTCTGGTCTGGGTCTTGTAGTGTGTAAGGGAATAGTAGAGGCACATGGGGGAAAGATATGGGCAGAATCTGAAGGGGAAGGAAAAGGGGCTGAAATTCATATCAGGCTACCTCTTGTTAACTGATTATGGACTCGTCTCAGGTTGTAATATTTCTACTAGTGCTTGTAATCGTGATGGTTTTCAGGTTCCGCAAGATAATCTCAGGTGGACCTGTAAATAAAAACCGGATAATTATTTCCACTGTCTCTTATTTTGGCATAAGCATGTTGGCGGTGTTTAGTTCGTTCCAGGTAGGAGTGTCCACCTGGTATGTCTTTGCATATGCTGGCATGCTAGTCTGTGCAACGTATGTCTCCCACAGATTTGTTGGTAAAAAAATTATAATCTGGAAAGCAGATGATGGCAAAATTCATGCAAAAGGTGGAAACATCCCTTATGTAATTTGGCTAGCAGGACTTGTATCGCGATTCATTCTTGGGTATGCTTTCATCGGTCCTGATTATTTCATGACTGCCTATGGCACGCAAAAAACTCTTGGTGTATTTGCAGTTCACATTACATTGGTTGTTGATTTAATCATGATGCTAGGTGTTGGTGCACTAGCTGGAAGAAATATCCAGTTGATATCAAAATTGAGAAATTTCAAAACAGAACCCTCGATATAATTCGATACAAAATCTGCAACTGAATATTAGAAAAAAGAAGGTCACTGGCTATTACAACCATTCTTTGGTCTGAGCACTCGTTGTGCCAGTGACTTCTATGACCTATGCACATGTATCATACAAGAAAAAAATCTGTATGACAGGTAACGCACAACAACAAGAAGTAATATCAAATTATTAAAAATAATGAATGTCGCATATCTGTATTCTAATTATTTGAAACAAATATCTACAATGCGTGATCCAAATTTACGTGCATATGCAATTACTCTAGTAAATACAGCTGATTTTTCATACATCCAGCTTAGTAACTTGTATAAGCAAATGATATGTATGGCATGTACGGGAACTAGCACATGGTAGACGCAACTCTTAGAACACACAAGTTTCATGATCTCAGTCATTTTGGACTGAGAATTTCTGTAGGTGTATTACTCGTAGTTCACAGTCTTGGCAAGTTTAGCAGCGGCGGTGCAGGTTTTTTCTCAAGTGTTGGCCTTCCTCCAGAAATGGCACTATTGATAGGATTGTTGGAATCAATAGGTGGTGCACTGCTTGTTGCAGGTGTACTGACACGAATTGCTGCAAGCCTTCTAGCAATGGAGATGCTTGAAATCATGGTGCACATAAAAAAATTACAAGCGTTTTCTGGACCTAGTGGACTTGAACTAGACTTGCTTGTATTTGTGATTGTATTGACGGTGGCAATTCTGGGACCTGGAAGGATTTCTATATCGCATATTGTAAAAAAACTTCCAAGATTCCTACAATGATTTATTTGAATATTACATCCTGTCTGATGTAGATTAAAAAAATAAAAGCTTGAGATTTTCTGCTTTTTGGGAGAGTAGTCTATCTCTTACTTGTTTCGGAAAATATTTTTTGCAACTTTGACTCGAGTTCTTTTTTGCCTTCTGACTGGATCAGTGTTGACTGCCATACCTTTGCTGCAGTCTCGATCATTGCATCAGCTGCCTTGTCAAGTGAAGGACCAAATGAGGAATCGATCCTCTTTTTGAGTCGTTCTACATGTGCCTGATACAGTGCATCGTGGAATGCCCTGTGTAGCAATTCCATTGATTGTCTTATGGGATCAACTGTTCCACAACCACAATCACTGCATTCCATCTCTGAGGTGCATGAGCATGTTGCTTCTTCTTCTGTATTGCATGTTCCTGATTTACATTCCATATTACTTTCTTATAGTCACTATAGAAAGGTAAGTATATAAATTGGAAAGTGATAAAAG
>JBOGQV010000104.1:0-1689 GCA_050749145.1 Nitrosotalea sp.
TATCAAGCATTTCTATAGCGAAATGTTCTGGCCTCCGTTGACTCTCAACGGTAGTTGTGTATACTTGTATTACCCTATCTATGGCCTCTCTCATCGCCAAAAAGAAAGGCAGGCAACTGTACTACTACGTCGTCGAAAGCGCCCGCGTCGAGGGTAAGCCCCGCATTGTCCACCAGGCCTATCTCGGCACCGCCGAGAAGGTCGCCGCCCTCGTCAAGGACCGAACCTCCCCTGTACCCCTGTCCGCTGCCTCGCGCGACTTCGGACTGCCCGGCGCGCTGTGGCTCGCCGCGGAACAAACCGGCCTCTTTGGCGTGCTGGAGACGCTCTGGCCCGCACCCCGTTCCGGCCCCTCCCCAGCTCGCTATCTGTTGCTGGCTGCCATCCACCGCATCTGTCAACCCGGCCCCAAGACCGAGGTCGCCGATTGGTACGGCAGAACCATCCTGCATTCTCTCTGGGGAATGCCCGCCGAACGTTTCACCTCCCAAGCCTTCTGGGACGCTTTCGAAAAGATCCTGCCGGAGCACTTGGATCCGCTGACCACCGGCGACGACGATCCGCTGGACCGCGCGCAACTGCGTTTGCTGGATTTATGGAAAGCCGGGCAGATGGTGAGCCGACATCTGCTGGCCTATGATACGACCAACTTCTACACCTACATCGCCAGCAACAATACGCGCAATGAACTGGCCCAACGCGGTCATAACAAACAGGGCCGCCACAATCTGCGCCAAGTCGGCCTCAGCTACGTTCTGGATGGAGAAAACGGTTTGAGCTTGTGTCATCACGCCTATCGCGGCAATGTGGCCGACGGCGAGGAATTCTCCACCTCTCTGTCACGCATGCTGGGCATGCTGGACCGGTGCCAGATCGCGCGGGACACTGTCACGTTGGTGTTGGACAAAGGTTCCGCGGCTCTGGCCAACACCGTGGAATTGCAGGAAGCAAAAGTGGGTTGGATCTCAGCCTTGCCGTGGAATCAGGCGCCGGCTGGCTTCCGCGAGCGCGCGGTGGAACAGTTGCCGATCTGCAGCAGCGCACAGCCAGGTGTGCGGGCCGCCGCCGAGAAACTCCTGGTGCATGGCCAGGAATATCTCTGCGTACTGAAGTATTCGGCCTCCTTTGATGTTTTGTCTACTCCAAACTTGTCGTGCGACTCAGGGCCGACCAACGGGAGGGCGGATAGAGCCGCGGAATGTCGCTTTGCATTAGCCCGCTTTCCCTCATAATTGGGAAGTCTTCGGAACGGCCCGGAGCCGTCCAGGGCGCGCGGTTTATGCGCGGCGGAGGGAAATCTTTTCCGGGGTTGAAAAGATTCTCCGGAGCGCACCCTGGACGGCGAGGACCGTTGTGGAACATGGGGCAGGAGGGAAAGCGGGCGGGGGTCTCAGGGGGTATCCCCCTGGCGGGGATCCGGGGCAGCGCCCCGCGCACCTCTCCGCGCGCGTTTTTGGCGCGCGGCATACAGCCTAACGTCCGCCGCCGCATCAAGCCTCCTCCGCCAACACGAAGTTCGGGAAATCTTCAAACACCCACTTGTTCTTCAGCGTCCGGTAGAGGATCCCCAGCAGCTTCCGCGCCAGCGCGATGATCGCCTTGCCCGTCCCTCGCCGCGCCTTGATCTTTTCGTAATACCGTTTCAAGTACGGACTGTAGCGCTGCGCGATCAGCGCGCACTGCACCAGC
>JBOGQV010000105.1:0-1706 GCA_050749145.1 Nitrosotalea sp.
TTGTTGTAGATGCAAGGGGTGTAACATCGCTTGTTCAAAAAGACAGGACTGGAACACTCCAGTCTGCCCAATATGAAATCTTTGCAGATTGGATAGACAAGGAAAGAATTGAAGTATATTTAGATCAAGAAAAATATCCAGGATTTTTTGCATGGGTCATACCCACTAGAAGAGACGAGGCAAAAATAGGAGTAGCTGGTAGAGGAATCAATCCCGCTCTTGTAATAGAAGAGTTTCTCAAGTCAAAAGGAAAATATTCTACCATCAGAAAAATATTTGCTCCAATTTGGGTCAAAGGACCAATCAAAGAATTTGTGACAGGAAATGTTGTCACTATAGGTGATGCTGCAGGACAAGCAAAGCCTACCACTGCAGGTGGAATTTATTCGTCAGGAGTTGGAGGAATACTTGCAGGAAATGCAATTTCCAAGTTTTTAGAATCAGGAAATAAATCTAAACTTTTAGAATATCAAAAAGAGTGGAATGAAAAATTTGGTAAAGAGTTTGAGAACATGCTTCTAGCCCGCTCTTTACTTGAAAGACTGGACAACAAATCAATTGATGGAATCTTTGAATCAATAACACCAAAGATGCTCGATGAGATCTCAAAGGAAGGAAGTTTTGATTTTCATACGACATCAGTTGCAAAACTGTTGGGTGTGCGAGGATCGGTCAAAGCAATCCAGGCAATTCTTGGAAATGAATTAAGAAGATTGTTGAACTAAGTGATATTTGATAAGCAAGGTATAAATTCGGTAGAAATCGACTTTTCATCATGTCGTCAGCTATAACATTACCTGTGTGCAGTTCTTGTCACAGGCCAATAATGCCTAACGATAAGTGTGTAAAATTTAACTGTCCTAGTTGTGGCACTGTATTGCTTTGGAGATGTGAAAGTTGCAGAGAATCTGCAAGAGTATACAAGTGTAATTCATGCACTTTTGAAGGACCTTAAAAATTGGCCCGACTCTCACTTAGAGCAAAAATTCTTCCAACCGGAACTGAAATAGATCTAGACGACATTGCAAAAAAGATCACATCTTCATTAAAAGAAGGCATCACACTTTCAAAATATGAAAAAGAACCACTTGCTTTTGGTCTTTACTTTCTTAATGCAGAATTTGCCCTAGATGACAAGGAAGGTCAAATGGATTCCCTTGAAAACACAGTGCGTTCAATTGATGGAGTAGGAGAATTCGAAGTGTTAGGGTTGAGCCGAACATCGGTCGATATGAAGTAGGTGTCCACTTGGTAAAAAAAGACGAACTGCTACAAATGCGGGTCGGCGAAGCAAAACAAAGAGATGTTGGAAAAAGACGTGCCAGGATAGAACCTGAGGCGATGGAATTTTTAAAAGTAGAAGCAGGTGACATGATTGAAATTGTTGGAAAGAGATCAAGTTGTGCCATAGTTTGGCCTGCAGACGATGACAACAAGGCACCAGATGTCATACGAATTGATGGTCAAACAAGAAAGAATGCAGGTGTTGGAATAAACGACTTGGTCAATGTGAAAAAGATAATTGCAAAACCAGCAAAAAGTGTTACACTAATGCCGGTAAACGGCAACGTTACAGTTGATAAAGAGTTTACAGATTTTGTAAAAAATAGACTCAGGGGTTTACCACTCTCGGAAGGTGACGAGATATCAGTTATGATTCTTGGAAATTCAATGGACTTTAAGATTCACAAGATTGCACCAAAGGC
>JBOGQV010000106.1:0-13332 GCA_050749145.1 Nitrosotalea sp.
CACGAAAGTTGATCCTGCCCCCGTAATTGTATAAGATTGACTTGTCTGTGCACTTGCATGCAATGACAATGCGGGCACTAGTAGGATTAACATCAATGTTAATCCTAGAATGATTTTGATCATCACAGTGTCAGGAAAATTACTCTATTTACCCTTGGTCAACATAGTTTTCATATTAATTGATAATCTATATAGATAAAATGAGTTTTCAGTTAACGATATGTTCTTGCGCCAGTAACAATGTAGCTTACAGAATCACCTACAAATGCAGCATGATCAGCCATTCGTTCCATATATCTTAGAACTAAAGCATCTGCAAGTGCACATTTGACATTGTTTTGTGTAATCAACATTGGCAAATGCTTGTTGTAATATTTGTCAACAAGATCTTCATCAGTTCGTAATTCCTTGGCTTTCTCCAGATCAAGCGTTGCAAAACATTCTACCGCAAGTTTGACCATCTGTTTTATTTCACCTGATAAAGTATAGACAACTTCATTTTTGCAATCAGAGAGATCACCAAAAGTATCTCGTACTAGAGTAATGTCATATGCATATCTGCCCAGTCTAGTAAATCCATATGAAATCTCGAGTGAGGAGCGTATCAATCTGAAATCACTTGCAACTGGCTGGTATCGTAGAATCATGTCAAAGGTCAGCTCACCCACTTTGTCATATAGATCCATCATTTGACCAGATAAATCATGAACTTCTTTTCGTGCATTTTGTCCTCCCAAATATGCATCAATTGCCAGATTTGTGCATGTAACTGACAAGTCACACATTTGTTTCATCATTTCAGATAAATTTGCAAGGTGTGGATCTATGAGACGAGTCATGACACTTATCCAAATTGACCCTGAACATACTTTGCAGTTATTTCATTTCTAGGATTTTCAAAGATTTGTTTTGTTTCTCCAAATTCTACTAGATCTCCTAGATACATAAATCCAGTATAGTCTGATACCCTGGTTGCCTGTTGCATGTTATGTGTTACAATGATTATAGTGTATTCCTTTTTCAATTCTTGTATCATTTCCTCAATTTTCTGAGTTGCAATGGGATCAAGAGCAGAGGCAGGTTCATCCATCAAGAGAACTTCTGGCTGTATGGCAAGTGCCCTAGCAATACACAAACGTTGTTGCTGGCCTCCCGAGAGACTCATTCCGGGCTTTTTCAGATCCCCTTTAACTTCATTCCACAGAGAAGCCATCTTAAGACATCCCTCTACTACCTCATCAATTATTTTTTTATCTTTCACTCCGTTAAGTTTCAGTCCGCATGCAACATTATCATAGATAGACATGGTAGGAAATGGGTTTGGTTTCTGAAATACCATTCCTATTTTTCTTCTGTTTATGATAGGATCCACTTTGTTTGAATAAAGATCCTCGCCATCAAGCAAAACTCTTCCTGTCAGTGTTGCATTTTTTGTAAGCTCGTGCATTCTATTCAAGCATCTGAGAAATGTTGTTTTTCCACATCCAGATGGTCCTATGAGTGCAGTGACTGCTCTGTCACGGAATTTCATAGATACATTTTTGACCGCAACAATTCCATCATAGCTTGCAGAGATGTTTTCTGCAATGAGTTTGTATTTTACATCCTCAGTAGAATTATCCTTCAATGGAACCTTTGTCATTGTTTCCATCATGACATACTTCCTAGTTTCTTGAACTTTAACATGGTCTGTCCCTTTCTTCGTAAGAACAAGTATCTCACACCGATATTTATTGAAAGAACTAAAATTATCAAGACAAATGCAGCACCCCATCCTTGTACTACTGAACTGTCATATGGAAGAGAAGAAAGCCTCCAAATTCTTAATGGTAATGCATCAACTGGTCCATCCAAGCCTTGTATGAATTGGCTGCTTCCAAGAATTGTAAATACAAGAGGTGCAGTTTCTCCAGCTATTCTTGCAACTGCCAATAAAATACCAGTTATAAGACCACCCTTTGCACCGCTTAGCACTATAGTAAAAACTACTCTCCATCTTCTGATTCCAAGAGCATAACCTGCTTCTCGATATGTAACAGGTACTAACTTGAGTGACTCTTCAGTTGTTCTCATTATAATTGGCAACATGATAATAGAAAGCGCAAAAGATCCCGCCCAAACAGAAAAGTTTCCAATAGTCAATACAATCAGAACAAATGTAAACACTCCAATTACTATGGTTGGAAATTCCGCAAGAACATCGTTGAAAAATCGTACAGTTCTCCCATATCTGTTGTTACCATATTCTGAGAGAAATATTCCGCCCATCACACCAACTGGCACACCTATGAGACTAGACAATCCAATCAACACCAAAGTTCCTTGAATAGCAGGACCAATTCCACCAGGGTCATCACTTCCTACTGCTCCCGGTATTTGAGTAAGAAAATCCCATGATAGTGCAGCTGCACCGTTACTAAACACATTGACCAGAATAGCTATTAGTGGCATAATTGCAACTACCACACATAGAAATACCATAAACTTGACGACTTTATCAAGAACAAGTCTTCTACCAACATTATATCGAAAATGTTTTCTAAATTCAGTTCTTTGTTCTACAGTTATTATGCCAATACAGCTCCTTCATGTGATTTGACTACCTTTGCGACAAGAAGATGTGCAACTACATTTATGGCAAAAGCCATGAGAAACAAAATCAAGCCTATACCAACAAGAGCTGCCAGATGTAGTCCTCCTTGTGAGGCTTCTGCAAATTCATTTGCCATTATGCTAGCTAGTGTCTGTCCGGGTCCAAATAGAGACGATGGAAAAGCTGCTGCACCAGTTGCATTTCCTATCAACATTGTAACTGCCATGGTTTCTCCCACAGCTCTGCCAAGACCCAATATTGTTGCACCAATTAATCCAGATTTTGAATATGGTAAAACTGCAATTCTGAAAACTTCCCATTTTGTTGCACCTAACATGTATGCTGCTTCACGTTGACTGTTTGGTACTGCCAACATTATTTCTTTTGAGATTGAAGCAATTGTTGGAACTATCATAATAGCTAAAATGATACTTGCAGTAAGAATGTCTAACCCAAATGGGGTTCCAGCAAATATTATACTTTGATCCCCAAACAAATTATGCAGTGGTACTTCTATCCAGTTTTGGATATAGGTTCTAAAAACAAGAAGACCCCATAATCCATATACTACGCTTGGGACAGCTGCTAAAAGTTCTATAACCATGGCAAGTGGTGTTCGAAGTAATTTAGGTGCAAGCTCAGACAAGAACATTGCAATTCCAAAACTTAGAGGAATTGAAATTGCCATTGCAATTCCAGCATTAACAAGAGTTCCCATGATGTAAGGTGCTGCACCATAAGACTCTCTGCCTTCAACAGAATTCCAGTCTGAACCTGTAAGAAATGATATTCCCTCTTGTTGCCAAACTTGTGCTGAACCGGTAGTAAGATTGACCACAATCATGATTATGATTACTAGGACATACGTTGCTGCACCAATAGCAACATACTTGAAAATTTTATCAGTGATAGGTGACCCTTTTTTCATTTTTATGGCCATCATGATATGATTTGTAAATTTCAACAAGATATGAGAAGTTCGACCATGATTTCTTAGGTTTCATAGTTCACTATAGAACTATATAGATACACATAGAATTGGTGGACAAGTGCTTTAATTATAAGAAATACAAGGTATGCATTGTCTGAGATACTAAACGATAAAGAAGTTAGAAAACTGCAACTCGTGGGTGGTTCTACGTATGTTTTATCACTTCCAAAAAAATGGGTTGACGAACTAAAACTAAAGACTGGAGATCCTGTTTCAATAATTAAAAATGTCAACAAATCTCTCTCAATATTGCCAACGCAAAGTTCTTCATCTCCAAAGGTTTCAAAATCAAAGACAATCATTAGCCAGAAAGATTCTGTAGAATCAATCCAGAGAAAGATCATTGCAATGTATCTTGCAGGTTATCAGATCATTGAAATTCAAGCAAAAGGCGGCAGAATTCAATTAGAACACAAACAAGCAATTAGAGATCTTGTAAGAAGGAATATGATAGGAACCGAGATAGTAGAATCTACCGCAGAATCCATTACAATCCAGATTTTAACTAGTCTTCCTGAGCTCTCAATAAGTGATGCACTCAAGAGAATGTTTTTGCTTACATCAACAATGCATAGACAAGCAATTGACGCACTAAAAGAAATGAATGTTGAGATGGGTGAAGAGATTACTCATTTAGATGATGAAGTAGATAGATTTAGCCTATACATATTACGAAATTTAACACTTGCAGTAGAACACGAAAAAGTTCTACGAGACATTGGACTCAAAAAACCATCAGATTGTATCAGTTATAGAATAGTTGTAAAATCAATCGAAAGGATTGCAGACCATGCAGTGTCAATTGCAAGCAGAATAAAATTCTTGAAATCAACATTAGAGCCTTCACTAATACAAAAAATAACTAAACTAAGTGAAGAGTCACTCAAAGTTTTCGAGGATTCCATTTTGGCTCTAAACAAGAGAGATTATGCCCTTGCAGACAGTGTTGCATCTAATGCATGTCGAATAGCGGAAAAAGAAAAAGAATTCACAGATAGTCTAGAAGAATCAAAAAAGTACTCTAGTGTGATAAAATTTGTCTTGGAAGATATCCGTAGAACCGCAGAATATTCAAGTGATATTGCAGAAGCAGTCATCAATGAGACGGTGCAGGACGTAATTTCAGAGAATAACGTGCTCTAAAATGGACTAGAATTAGATCGGAGTAATTTTTTCATCTATATAGATTCCGTGTCCTATATAGAGCAGGTATTTATCTATGAAGCTTAGGAGTGATTACATGGCACAATGGATGTCGTGGATAAAATCAAACGATAAAGAAATCATTTCAATATTAAATGATCTAGCAAACAAAGCAGAAGAGTCTGCAAAACTGTTAGTTGATCTATTTACAAACTTTGAGAAATTAAATGAAAACCATGATCAAATTGAAAAATTAGAAAAAGAAGCAGATAAACTCACACACTCCATCTTTGAAGAATTAAACAAGACATTCATAACTCCACTAGACAGAGAAGACATTTCTAGAATCGCATCAAAGACAGATGACATTATTGATTTTATTGATGGAATAGTCGGAAGAATAATTGGTTTCAAGATAAAATCTTGTCCACCATACATGCTTGAAATGGCAATAGAAATCCACAATTCCACAAAAGAAATTAATTTAATGATTACAAGATTGAACAAGGTAAAGGCTGACAAATCACTAATTGAACACTGTCGCGCAATAAATGAACAAGAACATCGTGTTGACGCAATTTATCGCAAAGCCATTGGGGAATTATTTGAGACAACAGACGTTATCAATATAATCAAGATGAAAGATACCTATGAAGCACTAGAACATGCCTCAGATAGATGTCTTGACGTAGCTGATTCCATAGAGGACATTGTTCTCAAATACACATAGGTATTTTTCATGATTGAACTAGCGATTGGAGCAATATTAGTCGCACTAGTTTTTGATTTCCTCAACGGATTTCATGATGCAGCAAACTCTATTGCAACAGTAGTTGGAACAAGAATACTAAGACCATTACATGCAGTAGCTTTAGCTTCGGCAGCAAATTTTATTGGTCCATTTCTTTTCGGAGTTGCAGTTGCTACAACAATAGGAAAGGGAATCATAAATCCAGATTTTGTCACACTTAACATAATAATTGGGGCCCTGGCAGGAGCCATAGTTTGGGATGTTATTACATGGTTACTAGGCCTACCTACTTCCAGTAGTCACGCACTAGTAGGAGGAATCATAGGCGCAGGTATAGCAGGTGCAGGCTCACACGCAATAGTATTAGACGGTGTGCAAAAGGTTGGGATAGGAATTCTAGTTTCTCCAGTGGCAGGATTTGCTGCAGCATTTGTACTTGGACTGGCAATAATGAAAGTATTTGCAAAAGCAAAACCACATGCAGTAAATTCTGCATTTGGAAGACTGCAGTTGATTTCATCAACATACTTTTCTCTAACTCACGGAGCAAACGATGGACAAAAAACAATGGGTATCATTGCTTTGATTTTGCTGACCCAAGGTGTAATTACAAAATTTAGTGTACCATACTATGTCATAATAATGGCGGCACTGGCCATAAGCCTTGGAACTTTCTTTGGAGGATGGCGCATAGTAAAGACAATGGCAGTAAAGATCACACAGTTAAGACCATACCAAGGATTTGCCGCAGAAACAAGTGCAGCAAGTATATTGGCTGCTCTTGCAGGACTAGGAATTCCCGCAAGCACAACACATGCAATTTCTGGAAGCATAATGGGAGTAGGTGCAGTGAGAAGAATGTCTGCAGTACGATGGGGCATTGGAAAAAGAATCGTGTGGGCATGGATTATCACCATACCTGCTAGTGCAGCAGTATCATTTGTCATAATGTTAGTCATAAAGGCAATATCTCCAAACTAGAACTTAAAAGAAATAACATGCCATAACAAGTAAAATGAAAAGATATCTAGAATTAGACAAGAAAGTTTTTCTTAAAAAATTTAAAAAGATTTCAGTGAATTTCTATCAAAAACTGCATGACTATACAACAAACCCTAATGATGAAAACATACATGATATTCGAGTGTCAATTAGACGCCTAGAAAGCGCTTACCAAATACTTCCAAAGGATGTAAGAAAACAAGAAAAGATCAAAGAATATGTAAAACAAGCCAAGAAACTTTTCAAACTAAATGCAAAGATAAGAGATTTTGACATCATTTGTACAAACATGGAATCGCGACACATGAATAAAACAAAGGATCTAGTTTTGACTCTAAAAAATTCTAGAAGTGAGCAGGTAAAAAATGCCAAGAAACTAGCGCTAAAAATAACACATCAAGATATACCAAAAATTCCCAAATCAGGCACAAAAAAATCAAAACTTGCGAAAAGATACCTCAAGATTTTAGATGGGACCATACTTGACATACATAAAAATTCAATAATCTCACTTGGAGATGAGCAAAAAATCAATGAGCTCCATACATTAAGAAAAAATTTTAAAAAATTACGATATACATTAGAACTTGCATCAGACAAAAAAATAACTCGTGAGATCCTGCAAAATTTGAAAAATATTCAGGATGTATTAGGTGAGATTCATGATAGTGACATCATAATAGATTACCTCAAGAGTATAGATAATGATTCAAAATATTCAGAGATCATCACAGTAGAAGTGTTACATCGAAGTAAAAAATACAATGTATTTGTTACAACTTTTAAAAAAAATCCAAAGGTAATTAATTTTGAGTTATAATTCTAACATAGAACTGTGTGAGCTCCCAGAGTATTGACGCATTGAAAGAATCACTTTGACATCAAATGTAGATTCAAACTTTCTCAAAGCATCTTTGAGTAAGAAAATCTGAGTAGAACGAGACTGGGAGATATTGATTTCAACTATTCTCATACCATGTAATTTTAATTCAACCTTTGACTTTGTCCTCTCAAGAATTTTTTGTAATGTAATCAATGCTGAAATTTTCTTAAATGACATCCTATCTTGTTGAGACAAAATTGTCTTGTACCTAGCAAACAGCCAATCAGATGTCTTGGTGTGTCTTGTATGTACTAGAGAAAGCCCCAATATTAGCTGATCATTATGATCAAGAGGCATATCTTCATCCATAATTGAATAAAAGACATTTTGAGGATTGTTAAACGAGGATTTTTCTAACATGATTTTTTCAGCATAATCAAGTATCATTCTTTCTCGTTTAGAAATGAGTTTGAGGGAGACCAGAGTGTTAAGGAAATTTTCTTTTTCATGGTTTGTTTTATGCGGTTCATCAAGACCGATTGTTTTTCTAATTTGTTCAGCAGTAAGATTACCATCATGATACGCCTTGGGATCTTCTAGAAATATAGAAAGTGCGCCTTCTCGTAGTCCATGATTACTTACACATAGATTTGAAAAATCATATTTTTCCATCAAGGCGTGTATCACAAAAGATCCTGCCACAATTGTTTCTGCCCTACTAGATCCTATGACGGAGATTTTTGAAAGGTCGTCAGGCTTCATCTTGGATAGTCTGTCGACTGTTGAATCAAGCGACTTGTCACTTATTTTGTAATTGTGTATTTTATCCAAGGGGTATCCTGAGATTTTTTGTTCATATCTTGATAATGCACGCAATGCACCACCTACCCCTACAAGCTTTGTATTTTCACTTAGACCCAAATCTTTTTTGTTTGGAAGAAGATTCCACACATACCGCTTTAGATTTTTAATATTCTTGTCAGTCAGTTTTCCCTTTTTACCATCAAATTGATGTGTCAGCCTTAGAGATCCAAGAGGCAATGAAATTACTTTTTTTATTCTGAATCGTTCCGCGTGTACAATTTCCAGGCTACCCCCACCAATGTCAAAGAATAGGACGTCTGGAATATTGAGAGACTTTATTGCACCAACATAAGAGTACAATGCTTCCTCTCTCTCAGATAAAACTTTGAAATTAAATCCAGTTTCTTTGGAAACAGAATTTAGAAATTCATCCTTATTGCTTGCTTCCCTAACTGCACTAGTTGCAATAGGTAATACAGATTTTATCGGATTCAACTGGATGATATCTCTGAAAACTTTTAGAGTGTCAATTGCTCTTGACATTGGTTTTTTTCCCAATTTACCTTTTTCATCAAGTCCTTCTCCCAATCTTACTTTGATTCCCTCTTGGTGATAGACATCAAATGAATCATCATCTTTTACGTTATAGATAACTAATTTAGCAGAGTTGAAACCCATATCAATTACAGAGATTTTCAGATAAACATTACCCACCTGAGATTCATCATGTTACTATTAATCTACTTCTGATTTACATTTTTTTACTAAATGAAAAACATAGAGAACATAATACTATACAATTTTTTTCAAGTGTTTTGGTGTGAGTAACCATCTTAATTCTCCCTTGATTTTAGGAAGAGTCGAGATTACTTTTATCCTTGCCAATCCTGCTTTTTTTAGATTTATCCGACAACCTGATTGAGATATTGCCTCACTTATCATGTCGCTCAGATATGGCTCATGACCTACTACAAGCACCGCAGAATCTTGTTTTAATTTAGACAATACAGAATAGAATTCTAGCTTGTTTCCCTCAGGTTTTAGTGAATCAAGTTCTTCAATTTTGCCTTTGTATTTCAGAGATTTTGCCACAATTTCTGCAGTTTGATTGGCCCTCAAGAGTGGACTGGTGTAAATTACATCGAGTTTCACGTCCAATGATTTTATACCACTTGACAGATCTACAACCTCTTGTTTTCCTTCCGTGGTAAGTGATCTCTTGGAATCACCAGGTAAAGCAGATCCTCTTCCAGCCTCACCATGTCGTAAAACTAGCAAATCCATTGATCAGTCACCAATTTTTCAGGCATTTATGAGTTACACAAAAAGTGGTCTGACATACCATCATTTGAGTTTGAAATGAATAGATATCTAAAACTCGACCATAATTTCTAATATTTCATAGAGTTACAATTACTATATAGATCATAGTCATTACTTCTACAAAATCATTGACAGGTGAGATAATTTGACAGTGTCATCGATAAAACCTAAAATTGCCTTGACATCAAAGAGTGATCCGGTATGAAAGCGGAACCTAGAGGCAAACTCATCATCGTAGAAGGCATAGATGGTTCTGGTAAATCAACACAGATTCATCTTTTAGAAAAATGGTTAGCATACAAAGGTGTCAGTGTTTTCAGATCAGAATGGAATTCTTCTGAGATGGTAAAGGAGATTACCTCCAAGGGAAAGAAGAAGGGGCTGCTCACTCCTACTACTTTTAGTTTACTTCATGCTACAGATTTTGCAGACAGATATGAAAGAAACATTTCTCCATTGCTAAGAGCTGGACACTTTGTACTAGCAGACAGATATGTGTATACAGCATTTGCAAGAGATATAGTAAGAGGTTGCAACCCAGAATGGGTCAAGAAGGTTTATGATTTTGCAATAAAACCTGATGTGGCATTTTACTTTAAAGTTCCAGTAGACATTGCAGTTGATAGAATTTTGATAGGCAGGCCCAAGTTGAAATATTACGAAGCAGGCATGGACATGAATTTGAGCAATGACCAGTATGAAAGTTATAGAATTTTCCAAGGAAGAATAATTGAACAGTATGATTCACTTGCAGAAAGCGAAGGATTTACAGTAATTGATGGAACATTAAACATTGAAGAACAGCAAAACATCGTAAGAAAAAAAATTATGCCGTTGTTAGAAGGTTATCAAACAAAGACAAGGACTAGGAGATAATAAAATGACACGTACGAAATACAAAGATCTTGGAAAGAGAACCGTGGAATTCTATGGTCAAGGAATCAAAAATCTACAAGACATAGAGATCAAGGGAAGACTCATAGTAATAGAAGGCCCAGATGCATCAGGTCGCAGTACACAAATCCAAGAAATTACTACAAGACTTGAAGCAGACGGACATGCAGTATTAAACACCGGACTAAAGAGATCAGAACTTGTTGGTAGAGGCATACTTGAAGCAAAAAGAGACTACAATCTAGGAAGAAAAACCCTAGCATTATACTATGCAGCAGATTTTGCAGACCAATTCGAATACAAAATAATACCAGCGTTGCAGGCAGGATATATCGTACTTGCAGACAGGTACATCTACACACTCATAGCAAGAAATTTGGTAAGAGGTCTTGATAGGACATGGTGCCACAACCTGTATGGATTTGCCATAAAACCAGATATTGTATTTTATCTTGACGTAGAGCCATCAGTATTGATACACCGAGTCTTTCAGAAAAATTCCACGTTAGACCATTATGAATCAGGTGCGGACATTGGTCTATCAGAGGATATGTATGAATCATTTTTGATATACCAGAGAAGAATTTCACAGGAATTTCATGCAATGCAAAAAAAATATGGCCTAATACCCATCAATGGCAACAGATCTATGCCAGAGATTCACAGTGACCTGCAAAAAAGAATTGATGGTTTTCTTCAACGTGTAAGTCATCAATAGACAGATTATTTTATAATTTGATTTGATTCTTTTTGTTTGATTATCTTTCCAAGTGTTATAGTATCAAGAGTAGAGCGAATCTTTCCTTCTTTAATTTTTGTATTCCATTCTTTTACTTTGGTAAACTTTTCGGCATCGCCAATTATTTTTGTAGCCAATACAGGATTGTTAGACCACCACGAGATTGCAGTCTGGATGACATATTGCAAGTCATTATCTGAAATAATTGGCCAGTGTTGACTCAACATATTTTCAAGCGGCAAATCAAGAAGGCCCAATCTTTTCTTAATCATAGATAATATTTCTGCAAATCTGGGTGGATCTTCAAGTGCAGATATAGATATTCTCATCATGTTACCATCTTGGGCACTTTTGTCACTGTCTACAAAGGCAACTTTTACCAAGCCACGTGTTCCAGATATGACAAGGGCATCTTTTTCAGTCTCGATTTTTCCACCCATTTCTTTAACAATATCAAGCATGACTTGGAGTCGCTCTTTTTGTATTTCGTTAATTTCTAGCGGCACATCAGATTTTTTTTCTGTTAGAGTGGTTATGGTCTCAGAAGATTTTGTAAGATCAATCTTTATACATCCTAGAACGGTCTGTACCAATTCAAAATCACCATTTTCAAATATCATGGTATCAGGAATTCTCTTGTCTACAGTTGCCAGTCTTCGTAGAACATTAAATATTTCATCAGGTACATTTGGTAACTGATCATATTCTATGAACCCATATTGATCCTTACCATCTGATTTCCAAACAGCTGTTATTGGCTCAGAGATTGTAGATACAATATTGTACACTGCACGCTTTTCCATAGGGGCAAGCGTAGTGGCATCAGCATTCATGTAAGTACGAAAATATGTTGTTCCTTCAAAACTTGAACATTTGAGTACGTTTCCCAGGTTTACTTGGGCATAGAATTTTTCTTTTTTTGTATCAACTTTGATGGGAATCCAATCTCGGGTTTTTGGATCAAATTCCTCCCAGGATTCTTTGCTTGGAAGTTCAACTTGTTCTTTGGCTCCAAGTTTTCTCACTTCAGGTTTGTAGAGTCTTGTTATAACCTTGACATGATCTTCTAGTGTATGCACTGTGACATTTACCCCCCACAAAGAATCAAGAAATTCTTTGCGTTTCTCAGCACCTACTATCAATGTCCATCGCTTGTCAACTGAACGCGGTCGTATCTCTAGGTTGTTGAGGATCCTGTCTAGTCGGGATTTCTGTGAAAACTGTAATGAAACGATTTTGGTAAACGTATTTTTGTAGGTTTCACAGAGATTGGGTCTTCCCTTCTGAAAACAAACGTCACAAAATTCAAGCGGTTCCAAATCTCTTTCCTCTCACTATACCATAGTCGGCATTATAATAGGTATGACAGATCATTTGTTTGATTCTCACAGTATGTTGGACAAATAAAACAAAAACAGTAGTTGTATTAAAAATACTTTAATTAATTTAACTAATAGAATTGCATGGTTTTACAGTATACAATACCTTGAAAATTGTAGAATGTTATACGGTATGGTCTCATGAGTTCTGCAGCGCTAGCATTAGAAGGGGTGGCAGGAAAGTTTGCAGCAGAAGCAATAAGACAAGACGGTCAAGGCGACAGAAATGCTGCAATCAACAGTTATCAGAGAGCAATAGATGCCCTAGTAAAATTAATCCAGTTATTTCCAGATAATACTCTCAATCCAGTTTATGAACAACATTGTACACAATACAAGAAAAGAATAAACGAATTACAGAACTCACCTGATGGCCATCATTCTCAAAACGACAACAATCAGCTTGGGCCATCAATTCATGCCAATAGCTCCAATCAAACTATCAATAGCAATATTGAAAATATGATTATAAAAGAAAAACCAAATGTTAGCTGGAAAGAAGTAATAGGATTAGAAGATGTAAAGACTGCACTACGTGAATCTATCGTATATCCAGCTAAAAAACCAGAACTGTTTACCTTGGGCTGGCCGCGAGGAATTCTTTTGTATGGACCTCCAGGATGTGGGAAGACAATGCTTGCTGCAGCCACTGCAAGCGAGATTAATGGATATTTCATAAATGTGGATGCAGCATCAATGATGAGCAAGTGGTTAGGCGATGCAGAAAAAAATGTATCCCAGTTATTCCATATGGCGCGTGATTCGTCCAAAAAAGAAAACGTACCAGTAATCATGCTAATAGATGAAGTGGATTCACTTCTCGGAAATTCTCAGAATGAAAATGGAGGAGAAATCAGAGTGAAAAACCAATTTCTCACAGAGATGGACGG
>JBOGQV010000107.1:0-10503 GCA_050749145.1 Nitrosotalea sp.
CATGAAACGTAGATTTGTGATATCAGGGGGCCATCAGGTGACAAGCAAATCCATTAAAAAGGCTCTGGCTGAGTTAACCTCTACCAATGAACTCATCTTTGGTTCCAGCAAGTAAGCTTGTCAAAGAACCATACTCTCTCATACTAGGATACCCCAAGGCCACAAAGAGTGAGCTTGTCAAAAGACATACCGAGCTTAAAAAACTCGGGATTACAGGTGTGTCATTTCAGGGCGAGACAACTCTGAATAATATCCAAGTACTTGGCAAAGGCTATGTTGGAGTTGTAGTATTATCACGACTTGGCAAAAAAGATGTAGCCCTCAAGATTCGTAGAATAGATTCAAGCAGACAAGAGATGAAAAGTGAGGCAAAACTGCTAAAGATTGCAAACAAGGCAAATGTAGGTCCAAAGTTTGTAGACAGCAGCAAAAATTTCTTGATAATGGAATACGTGGAGGGTAAAAAAATAACTGATTGGGTAAAAGATCTAAAGGGTAGGGGAAGTGCTGCAAAACTAAAGTCTGTTGTAAGACAAGTTCTGGAAGACTGTCACACGCTTGATACAATTCATCTTGATCATGGAGAGCTAAGCTATATTCACAAGCATGTAATTGTAGGAAAATCTCCATGCATAATTGATTTTGAAAGTTCCAGCACAAACAGAAGAACCTCAAATGTTACATCTGCTACTCAATCAATCTTCATAGGCTCTGCTCTTTCAAGTATCGTTAAAAATATTATAAAAATTCCAAGCAAGAAAAAAATGATAGGTCCTCTTAAAAAATACAAACACGACCAGTCAAGAGAAAATTTTGATGAGATACTCAAGATGTTGGGGTTAGACAAGAGTTGAGCTTACATAATATCAAGACAAATGCATTAAAAATTTCTCTTGCTGTAATACTTTCTGCTTTTGCAGTAGAATTTTTGATCGGAGTTTCTTCCAACAGCCTTGCCCTTATCACAGACAGTGTTCATGCAATACTGGATTCTATCGTAACTGTAGTCTTGCTTGTTGCAGCAAAATGGTCTACAAAACCACCGGACAGAGAACACACCTATGGTCATGGAAAAATTGAGACGATGGGAAGTTTTGTTGCAGGAATCATAATTCTTGTAATTTCGTTGTTTTTTGTTTACGAATCTGTATCAAGATTTCAGGAACCAAAACCGCTAGTTGTACCTGGAATTCTTGCAATAATAGCAGCAGGGTATACTCTTGGGTCCATCTTCTTCAGAATATCAATACTGAGAAGAGCCCTGCAGAAAACAGATGGTTCTACGCTTAGAGTAGACCTGTATCATGCTCTCATGGACATGGGTGCCACATCTGTTGCCTTGGTAGGAATTGTGTTTGTCATCATGGGATTCTATCAGGGTGACAATATTGCAGCACTCATCCTTGGAGGCTTGCTTGCTGCACTGAGTTTGAAGTTAATCCACAAGAGTGGCCTTGAGTTGACTGATGCAGTTCCTGCAAATATGGTCAAAAGAGTGCAAGATATTGTAAGCAACACTGCTGGAGTTATGAAGACAGAATCTGTTCAGATACGCAGATCAGGAAGCGATATTTTTACAGAAATTACAATATCGTTAAGCGCCGCATCAAGCTTTGAAGAAGCTCACAAAATTAGTGCCAATGTAGAAAGAAACATCAAAAATGCCATTGCAAATTCCAATGTCACTATCCACTTTGAACCAACTTGGAAGGATGTACCTGCAGATTACATCATAAATAAAGTCGCAACTTCAGTACAGGGAGTAAAAGAAATCCACAATGTAAGCTCTTTTACTGCAGAGAATGGTGTTTTCATAAGTTTGCATGTAATGGTTGACCGAAACATGTCACTTGAAGATGCACATAGTGTATCAGATGAAATAGAATCTCAGATAAAAAAATCTGTTGTAGATGTAAATCACATTACCATCCATCTTGAACCATATGTTTCAATTCCAAAGAGTACTCCAGTAGAAGACATAACAATAGAGGAGCAGGTAACTAATATCATAAAGGAATATCCTAAGGTGAAAAAAATTGGCAGGGTGATAACATTACACCTACAGGACATATTCAAGGTAGACATTGATTGTTCATTTGAAAAAGATCTTACCATAGAAGAGGTCCACGATATTGTTTCAGATATAGAAGATAAAATTAAAAATCAAATAAAAAATGCCATAGTCACCATACATCCAGAGCCTAATTAGAAATGAAAACTCATGAAGGTGTAGTCTTTCTTAGAGATGATCCAATACTAGAAAAGATCATTGATCGTGTTGGAGAATTCAAGTTTAAAAAACGCAATCACCATTTTGCAGTGCTAGTTGAATCTATAATATCACAACAGCTAGCAACAAGTGCAGCGGAGGCAATATTTTCTAGATTCAAGGCGCTTTATTCTGATTTTCCTACCTCTACAGACATACTTTCTACACGCAAAACGAAATTGCGCTCCGTAGGATTATCAGGAATGAAGATTGATTATCTCAAAGACCTCTCAAAGCATATCAAAGAAGGCACTCTTGAGATCAAAAAATTACCAAAGATGAGTGATGAAGATGTGATAACACAACTTATGCAGGTAAAGGGTATTGGGAGGTGGACAGCTGAGATGTTTTTGATTTTCTCACTTGGAAGAATGGATGTATTTCCTGTAGGAGATCTTGGTTTGAGAAAAGGTGTCCAGTTGGCATTTTCATTAAAAGAACTACCAAAACCCAAGGAGACTGAAAAGTTTGGTGATAGATGGAGGCCATACAGAAGTGTTGCAACATGGTACCTATGGAAGAGTCTTCAAAAGTTTGACAAGATTGGCTGATGCGTATTTTCCTACTTAAAACACCTAGAAAGTGAGTGTACATTTTATAAGATCATTTTATCCATCAAGCTCTGAAGGCAGAAATGGGACAAAATTCAACTAGTATTGACAGTAATTTACTTGAGCGTTTTGAAAGAGAGATCTGGAGTAAGATTCCTCATCTTGAAAATGGGTCCAAAGTGGTCAACGCAACACCGTTGACTGATATCACACAAGAATTGAAAGAATGTGCAAAAAAAGAATTTAACGTAAATTTGGATGATAAAGATCTGAAAATTTTTGGCAAGTTTGATTCTAATTTGCTTGCGGGCTCGATTAAGGTAAGGCCTGCAGTAAACATAATCCATGATGCCATTATTACAGGCAAACTGAAAAGTGGGCAGACAATATTCGAAGCTACTTCTGGTAACTTTGGAATTGCACTTGGACAATTATCAAAGATTGGATTAGATGTAGTTGCTCTAGTCTCAAGAAAATTGCAGGATGGAGTATTTGAGGAACTACGAAATGAGAAAATTCGTATCATAAATCTTGACATGGATATATGCCCCGCTCCTGGAATGAAAGACAGTCCAAATATTTTGGCTGCAAAAGCAACTGCGGCTAATATTAGATCACAATTATCTGAGCTTGGATTTGATCCAACCATTTTTGAAAATGCAATAACTGAGGCTCAAGAACTGTTAGCTAAACAAGATATCATAAACTTGGCAAAGCTTCTTGCAAAGATCTACAACTGCTACTGTCCAGAACAGTATGATAATGAATCAAACATTGAGATTCATAGAACTGTTACTGCAGCAGAGATAGATCAACAATTACATGAGAAAGGACTTTCTTTAGAAGACTTTAGAATTGTATGCACGTTTGGTACAGGCGGAACATCTGGAGGGCTGAGCAGATACATGTCTGAAAAATATGGTAAGAAAGCAATACACGTAGTATTTCCAATTGCAGCCCAAGATGTTGCAGGAATTAGAACAAAAAGCAAGGCAGAAGGGCTCAAGTTTTACGAACCTAAGCAATATGCTGGACAGCATGAAGTAGATTTTGAGCAGGCAAAGCGTTTACTGAAATTCTTTGTAGACAAAGGTCATGACATGGGTGAAAGCAGCGCCCTTGCATTATACGCAGTGATGCAGATGGCAAACTTTGGTGATGTTGGAGGAAAATTTGTTGTAATAGTTGCAGATGGAATACAAAAGTACAAAAAGAATCTGGAATCCATGACAAAGAAGCAGAGTAGAACACAGGTTTCCTTGGAAGAAGCTGTATCAAGCGTAGGTGATTATGACAAAGTAATCTGGATTCACACACAATATACTCCGCGTGAGGAAGGAATAGAATTTCTTGCAAAAACTCTTGGTATTGACAAGAGTAAGATCATTGTACCAAAGGCAAGAGACGCAGAACGATTGTTAATGGCACAGCAAATACCTGAAGATTTGAACAAGGCTCTAGAGGGATCTCACAAATCATTGATTGTTTGTATGGCAGGTTATACTTCACTGAATGCCGTGCAAGTATTTGGGAAAAAGGGTATTGCAGCTGAAAGTTTGACTGGAGGAATATCTGGAATTTCTCAAGGAAAAGGTAAACAAATTTCTGAATTGATAAAAATGGCTACTGAATAATTACATCTGGTTGCAATAATCAATTTCTTGAAAAACTTTTAATTAAAAATAATATGACATGTTTTTACCTTGAAAGCATCAGAAATCAAAACAAGGGAATAAGTAGCGTAGTTTTTGAACGATAAATCATCTTAAATCAACATGACTACTATTCTTGAACACTTTCCAGAGGGATTCAAACCAAGAGAAATACAAAAAGAAATCATACAGGGAATAGAAGAAAAAATCAAATCAGGATACAAGACAATAGTTTTATCTGCACCAACTGGAGTCGGAAAATCGCTTATTGCAGCAACTCTTGCAAGATATTTTGGTAGTTCTTTCATAGTTACTGCTTCCAAGCAATTACAGGACCAGTATTCCAAGGACTTGAAATTTCTCATGCCAGTAAAAGGCAAGTCAAATTTTGCCTGTCTCAAATTGATGGACCAGGAATCAATCCTCAAATCAGACACAAAGAGTGCACTCCAGAAAGGCCTCACTTGTGAGAAAGGCCTATGCGAAGAGACAACAATGAAGAATGGCAAAAAAGTCAAGGAGTCCTGCCAGTTCAAGCCAAAGCTTGGAGAACCACAAGATGTTACCAAGGATTCATGTTATTACTATGAACAAAAATATCATGCACTGACTTCACCTCATTCAATCTGGAACTATGCTGCATATTTTCAGCTGATGAAGTTCAACAGAAAGGCCTATGCAGAATATGTCTCAAAACCAATCGCAATTTTTGATGAGGCCCACAAGGTAGAAGATCAGATAATTCAATTCATTGGTGTCGATATTTACAATGCATATCTTTCTGAATGTCACATTGATGAAAAGCCGTACAATCTGACAGAAATGAGTATGGTAGAAAAATTGCTTGATGATCTGGCAAGATCATATTCAGAACAGATCAAGGAATTGTTGGACAGTAGAGCATTCATTCTAAACCCTGACTATGCCTTACTTGCAAAATTAGAATCAAGGTATGAAAAGATGGCAAATGCTCATGCAGAGATATTCTTGAACAAAAATAATTTTGTTGTAAATGATCCATTCAGTGATGAACGAGGAAATTTCAGATCAGTTTCAGTCAAACCACTTGATATTTCAAAATATGTCAAAACCTTCTTTGATATAGAGAATCAAGTTTTCATGTCAGCAACAATAGACAAAGACAGTTTTTGTGAAAATACAGGCCTTGATCCATCTAAGGTTGGATTTGTGGATACTCCAAGATCTCCGTTTCCCCCAGACAGGAGAAGAATTAATTTTCTTAATACAAAAAAACTCAGCTACTCTTCAAGTAAAGATGATGAACTTGCCGTGATTAAAAAAATTGACGAGATTTTGTCTCAACATAGTACTGAAAGAGGATTGATACTTACTTCTTCAGAGAAGAGATGCATTGACATAAGAAACAATCTGTCTGAGAAAAATAGACAACGAATCAGAATATGTCACAGCAGAAATGAGAACGGTATGACTCAGGATGAGGTACTGCAAGAGCATTCCTTTGATGAGGATGGTGTATTACTTTCATCGTCATTGTGGGAAGGAGTTGACCTAAAAGATGACCTATCAAGGTTTCAGATAATTGCAAAGGTTCCATATCCAAACCTAAGTGAAAAGCGAACAAAAGACAAGATGAAAAAATTTCCGCTATGGTACAAGTCACAGACACTGACAAAACTTCTACAGGGCTTTGGCAGATCAATTAGAAGTGAGAATGATTGGGCAGTCACATATGTTCTTGACTCTGCTGCAAGTGATCTTTTGCTTCAATCAAAATTTATGATCCCAAAAGCATACCAAGATGTATTGGGATTGCCAAGTTATAATTCAAGTATGAAATCCATGTTGTAAGAAAATTTGTTTGCTTTCAAAAAAAGCACTTATGGGAAATTAATTTGCAACGGTATGTACAGATTTGTCAGGAAGTTCAGTTAAGGTAAAGACAAATCTAGAACCTTCAAATTCTGTTGTTCCTTCTCTTTCCCAGTTTATCTTGTAAGATTTGATCAGGTGACCACCCACTATTGAGATCGTCTTTGGCACATCTTTGAATAGATTCTCTACCTTTTCCTTGTCTCTTGTCATAAGAAGGGATCTTCGTCTCTTCATGAGGTACTTTATTGCAACATTCTTGTGCATGTGTCCTTCTACCTCAATTTTCTCTTTGCCAAGGTCAATAGTGAATTTACGTTTCCCCATACTCTAGATACGATCGTAATTCTACAAAAAATGGCTTGACAACTTGACATTAGCAAGTAGATTGTAAATTATGACAAAATTTGCTTATGCATACATGTACACACAATGAGACGATTACTTCTTTCGAGCAATCTTCCAAGCATTTTGTATGTTTTCCATTCCAATATGTGAATAAAATGAATCTGCTTCTGGTGCAGATAACAAAAGTATCATGACTTTATCTCCAAGTGTTTTTTGTGCTGTCTTGAGTAGTTTTTTTCCAATTCCAAGACGTTGATATTTTTTGTCGACTGCCAGATCAGATACGTAACAGCAATAACTAAAATCAGTTACAGCACGCAGTATTCCAACTAGCTTTTTGCCATCTTTTGCACATATTATCAGATTTGCATTTTCAATCATGTGTTTTATTCTACCAATATTTTTTACAGGTCTACGTATGCCTGAACTGATAAACAGTGCAGATACCTCCTTTGGTTTTAAATCAGGATTTATCAGATATGATATTTTCATGGATTGTTTATCTTGATTATTTGTACATGCAACTATTTTTGTACAATGGTGGGGCCGGCCGGACTTGAACCGGCGACCTCTAGCACCCCAGGCTAGTATCATACCAAGCTAGACTACGGCCCCTCAAGGTGCTGGTTATTGTGAAATTATTAAATTGTAGTATTGAATTAATGTCAGAAAATTTGTGGTGTAGAATCTATAGCCATTTTTTCAGTCTTTCTTGTTCAAATTTTTCTTTTTCTGCAAAGTGTTCTGTTGATGCAGTTTTTAATTGTGTAAGAGGATCGGGAGTTGCAAACATGTCAACTTGAAGATATCCTGCAGTTCCCTTTCCAGTTTCAAGAAAACATCCACCTTTTCCATCAAAGATTGAATTCTCAAGTTCATTTTTTATTTGTGAAATGATGTTTCTTGCAACAGTCACTCCTTCGGCTTCTGCAAAAATTCCTGCCTTTGGAACAGCAATCTTGTCTGTAACCATTATTTGGTTTACATCGCCTATTGCATATACACGATCATGTTTTGTCTTGCAAGTTTTATCGACTAGAATAAATTTTCCGTTTTCTGCAAAACCAGATTCTACTACAACTGAAGGAACCTTATGAGGAGGAACAGAAATTAACATATCAAAGCTTGCCTCATCATTTTCAAATTTTATTTTATTTGGTTCAACCACAATAGTTTTGTGATTTCCCAGAAACTCTATTTTCTTTGATTTTAGAATTTGAAATATTTCTTCACTTACTTGTGGTCCTCCCGCTGGAAGCGTAATTGGGGTTGGGCTGTAGAAATCGATTTGGACAGAATCACTTGTTCCTGTTTCTTCAAGTACAGATCTGATTAGAAGAGCAGCCTCAAATGGAGCAGGTGGACATTTGTATGGAAGGCTAGTGATTGCCATTACAATTTTGCCTGATTTCATCTGTCTTATTGCATCTCTAATTTTTGGAACATCATTGATGTCATAAAGGATAAAACCATTTTCCTTCAATCCAGGGATTTGATCTGGTGCAAGCTCTACCCCTAGTGCGATTATCAGATAATCATAATGAAATTGTCTATACTTTGTTCTAACTGATCTGTTAACAGGATCTATTTTTAGCACATCTTCATTTACAAATTCTATACCTTTTTTGGTAACATTTTCTAGCTGCCTTTTTGAATGTTCAAATTCTCTTGTTCCATTAATTATCCAGAGTTTGACTAGGTCCATCATGAACCAGTCTTTTTTATCAATTATTGTGATTCGTGTATCTTGCGTAAGATTCTCTCGAAGTTCATTTGCAGCAGCAAGACCTCCAAAGCCTCCTCCCAAAATTACAATGTTTATTGGTCTCACATCAGAGCACTATCACTATTTTTCTTGTGTAGTCGGTCTGATTGTAATTTCGTTTACATTCATGTGAGGTGGAGATTCAAGTGCGAAAAGAATGGAATTTGCAATATCTTCTGCCTTGAGAGACTGGATTGTTTTTGAATGTGTTACAAATGATTCAAGAGATTTGTCAGTTATGGTATTGGTAAGTTCTGTATCTACTATTCCAGGTTCTATTGTTGTAACTCGAATATTGTTTCTAACAGATAATTCCTGTCTAAGTCCTTCACTAAAGGCCCATACTGCAAACTTTGTTGCACAGTAAACACTGCCTGCAGGAAACACAACTCTACCTGCAATTGATGAAATGTTTACAATGTGACCAGATTTTTGTTGAAGCATGTGAGGAATTGCGGCTGCAGTGCAGTACATTACACCTTTGATGTTTACATCAATCATTTGGTCCCATTCATCTATTTTGAGGTTCTTAACAAAGCTCAAGGGCATCAATCCCGCATTATTTACAAGCATATCAATTCTATTCCATTTTTTTATTGCAGCGTTGATTAAATTTTCACAATCACTGCGTTTTGTTACATCACAAGATACAGTAATACATTCTCCTCCAATTTTTTCAATATCTTTTTTGAGTTGCTCTAATTTGTCAACTCTTCTTGCACCAACTACAACCTTTGCACCAGCTTTTACTATTGCCATAGCAGTTGCATATCCTATTCCGCTACTGGCGCCTGTGACTACAGCAACTTGGCCTTTTATCATACTGAAAACTATTTTTCGTCACACTGTCTTGCGTAAATACGTTTTGTTAATTAATGAAAAGTAGTTTTTCTCACTAACACTAATTTAGGATCTCAGTTGTTTACAATCATGGAGCAATTTGACTGTGCATATTGTGGAGAAACACAAGACTTGCCTTTTGAATGCAATTACTGTAGCGACAAGTTTTGCGCTGAACATAGATTACCTGAATCACACAGGTGTGTCAAGCTATTCCAAATAAGAGCAAAAAAATTTGGAGAAAAAAAGATCCAAAGGAAAAAGGGAATAGGTAGACAGAGTTTCATCAAGAGAATTTTTGGAAAGTTTGGTTAATACAGTGCTTTTTGTGGATCAAGTTTTGAGCGCTTTGCTTGATAAAACAGAGCTATTGCCAATGCAAGTAATACACCAGCTGTGAGCCAATGAGCTACTTGCATTACAAGATATGCTATGCCAAATCCCACACACATTACGGCCTGGGTCAAAAGTTTTATCCAGTTTGCAATCTTGGCTGTTCTACAGATCATTTCTATGATAAATAACCCAGCAACTGGATACAATATGATTTCAAAGTAGACATCTAGATCTATCCCGTTATGCATACAATCTTCACGGTATTAGCTGTCTAATTTCTAGTCTTCCCAGCTTACTTTTACTGCTATTTTCTTTCCAATTAGTGACCTTGCATTTTCAAAAGGCAGGGTAGCAACATCTTCTGCCTCAAATGGTCCATATGACTGAAGGTCTGTACCCATTATCTGATCCATGGGTTTGAGAAATCGTACTGCAATTGATCTGGCACGATGGTTTTCTCCTACAGTCTCTAAAAGTTTTAGTCTTCCATTGAGTGTTGCAGAAAGAATAGTTTCTTTTCTTTGTCGTAACTCATCCTCAGAATCTAGGATGAATCTCTCTTCATCAAGTAGATTAGAATAATCAATCTCATCTAGCGATGTTGCCTTTTCAATTCTGATCTTCAAAAGAATTGAAGTCATTTCTGTTATCATTTTTACTAGTGATTCAGTAATCTTTGATTCTACTCCATCATAATCATGGTTCTTTATGTTACCAAGAAATTCTGCAATGTTATGATACAAGTTAGGGTCTACCTCTTGAACCGTATCGTTTTCTACTTCGCGAAGAAGAATAGCATACAATGAATTTACATCAATTTTTTTTGTTTCTGACATTTCCATATCCAACAATACTTAAATCATAGACCTCTTTGTGTTATGATCAAGGTGC
>JBOGQV010000108.1:0-3455 GCA_050749145.1 Nitrosotalea sp.
TCTCTTTCTTTTGCTTCGAAATCTCCTTTTACTTTAACTAATGCACAGCATGAATCTTTCGGACCGCCCTTGTCTCGTATATCGTTTTCATCAATATCGAACAATATGCCATCTTCTTTCTTGTTGATGTGCTCTACGATTCCTTCCATGGTGTTGTGCTTTGTACTTGTCATCAAGTCAGAACTCCATTGTCTTTCTTCTGGAACAATTGGAATGACCCATGGAACTGCAAATCTTGGTCTCTTTGTTGCAAGCCATGTTCTATAGTTTGACATATCCCATTCTGTTTCTCTTGCAAATGATGCCGTAAACATGGACATTGCATTTGCTGCAATCAGATTCATTCCTCTGTAATCCTTCCATCCTACTTCATGTTCCTTTGGAAGGTCATCGATAATTGAAGACATTTTGTCTAATCTTTTTTCGTGTTTTTGTGCAAGCTCTCTTAGTCTTTTATTTGAAAATAAAATTGAACAGTCACTGTATTTTATCTGGTGTTCAAGATTCATTACAATATTAATTGCAGATGCCTCTAGAATTACTGGATCCCATCCAAACTCTGGCAATAATCCAAATGATGCAATCGTTGCATGTTCTTTAGTGTCTTTTTTGATATATTGCATAAACGCACTTGCAAAAGAAGCCCCTGTACCTCCACCCATTGCAAATGGAATTGTAAAACCTCTTACTGGTTCTGGGGACAAACTTGCAAGTTGTTTTTGCATGTCGTACTTTGTACTGACTTCTTTGATGAATCTTGTACGACCCTCTGCCCAGTTTCTTGCAGCACCTCCGGCACCTGAGATTACATGTTTGTCTCTTAGTGCAAACAAGTCTGGATATGATTGTAATATCAAATTGGCAGCTCTTGGGTCAAGATCAATTAAGAGTGCTCTTGGAATAAGTGGAATCTCATTTCCGCCATAAGCATTTGGAAAACGCAAGATGGTACTTCCATATCGCTTGAGTATACGAGACTCGTCTTTTTCGCCCTTTAGTGTTGGCTTTAGTGGATCTGCTCCAACATCGAGCAATAATCTTCGATATGTTTCAGCACCAAGACCGATTCCGCAATGACCAAAACATGTCATGATAACTGGCGCTGGTGGTAATGGGGCAAACTTTGACAATGCTAATCACTCTCTAAACCCTGAACTTGTCTCTTTAACCCTATAGTGCAAGATTGTACATCCTGTGCTTGATTGTTGTAGACTCTATGTTCTGGTTTCAATCCTGTGCTTTTACGGGTCTTTTTGAATTTAAGATTTTAGAATGATTTATTCTTCGTCCGTCAGAGCTTTTTTGAGCACTCTGAACTCTTCAATTGAAATCTGTCCCTCTGCAAGTCTTACCCTGAGAACTTCAAGTGATGTATCTCTTTTGGGCTGTGGGGTTGACTGGACCTGTTCCACATCTGTACCATTGGGGGACTCTAGTAAATTTTGGATGTATCTGTAATCTGACATGACAATTGGCTCCCCGCTTTTTACAGTCTCAATTATTTCTCGCAGTCTCTTTGGGTTTCCTCTACCGGCTGATAGCAATCCCTTGACTGTCTTTATCATATCCTCTGACATTTTACTTCACTATTGTCCTAAATCTTGGATCCCCTTTTATCTTATCGAATGAAGAATCCTTGACTGCCCAATTCTTTATGGTTCTACCATAATGTGATATTGCCTGCGCAAGAAGAATGAGCGCATCATCGTTTTGTCCAAGTAATGCCTTGCTTCTTGCTTTTGCATAAATTATTGTGCCGTTTTTTGGAAACTCTTTTAATATTTTATCAAAAATTGCAATTGCTTCTTCATGTCTTCCAAGCTCTGACAGTTCAGTTGCCTTGTAAAATACTGCCTCGTTGTTGTCCGGTTCTTTTTCCAAAATTTTATCAAGATATGCCAGTGCCTCATCATGTTTTTTTTGCTTGCCAAGTACTAGTCCCTTGTAGTATACTGCCTGCATGTTGTCCGGTTCTTTGTCAAGTACTTTATTCAAACAGTCTAGCGCATCATCGTATCTTTCCAATCGAATTGTTGCAATTCCCTTATTGTACAGTGCGGGAACATACAAGGGATCATTTGACAGCGCCTTGTCATAATATGTTAGCGCTTTTTGGAATTGTTGCAATTCTGCAAAATGGTTTCCCAGATTATTTAGTGCATCAACGTGGTTTGGTTCGCGTTCAATTATCTTCTCAAAGCATGATATTGCATCCTTGGCTTTTTTCATCTTCAAAAGAGACATTCCCTTGTTGTATAGTGCATCAACATTTTCTGGGTCTTGTTTTAGTGCCTTGTCAAAAAATGATATTGCATCCTTGTGCTTTTCAAGCTTGGCATAGCTTATCCCTTCTAAAACTGTTTTTTCAGCCTGATCTTTTTGACTCATTTTGATATACTAGAATATTTTCCAAGTCTTGTTTAATGCTTTTTGATGCAACTTGTGAGAAATCGATAAATTTGTGATTAGCTATTATTTGGCTCTTGAATTGCTTGAGGAAATGCCTTTTTGATATACCTTGAAAGGACTGGATACTGGATTATCAGAGAAGACAAGACCACTCCGAAGGTGATTGTCTTTAGTATCTCCTTCATCTCACTTTCAGGTAAAGTTGCAACTAGTGCAACAGAAAGTGCTCCTCTCATACCCCCAATCATGACAACATGTCTCCATGCCCCTGTTGTCTTTTCCTTTGTAAAACGATGCGTTGCTGCAAGTATTGGATATGTGGATGCAGCCCTTGCAGCCAGGACTGCAATAATTGCAAGCGCGATTAGAGGTAGATTTTGTCCTATTCTTGCCATGTCCATGTTTAACCCTAGATACAAAAATGCAACAGAGTTTGCAAAAAATGCAACCATCTCCCAAAAGTTTGATGCATATGCTCTTACTTTCTCGCCCATGATGTTGGGCTTTCTCATTATCACACCAAACCATAATCCTGCAGCAGCGGCAGCTACAAGTCCTGAAAAACCTAGTGCGTTTGAAATTACAACAGAGCCAAACAATGTTGCAACTGATAATGCAGTCTCAGAAAATGGCTCTTCAATTAATTTGTGAAGATATTGTGAGCCTACTCCAAGACCAAGTCCTATTGCAATGCCACCAAAAAATACCCATGCAAAATGTCCCAGTGTTTCTAAAATGTTGACATTGATCCCTGATATGTTGTCTGTGGAAAATGATGATCCTTGTGTTGCTGCAATTGCCATGATTGAAGAAAATATGATTACACCTGTGGCGTCATTGAAACTTGCTTCTGACTCCATCAATGTTGCAAGTGATTTTGGAATCTTTACTCTTTTGAAGACCTCTATTACAATTGCTGCATCAGTTGGAGCAATTAGTGCAGCAAATGCAAACGCTACTAGTGTTGGAAGTCCTGCTAAATATGATAATAATAATCCTCCAACTATTGTGGCAAGTGCAACTCCTACTGTAGCCAATGCGAGGGC
>JBOGQV010000109.1:0-1857 GCA_050749145.1 Nitrosotalea sp.
TTTTGGGTGAATGCCACGTTCAAGCAAGTCACCTAGATTGATGATTCTAGAAAAAGAACCATATTTTTTTACAAACTCATCACTTGACGCAGTATTGATTATCAAATCAAGTGCGTTTAGATCTGCATGAATATCAGAAAAAACTAGGTCCATGGAATTAATGGTTTTTTAGCCTAATTTGAAATTTTTTGTGCTATAAACTGATTTATGCAGATACATGTGCAAATTTGATTCATTTCTTGACTGGAATCAACAAAGGATCATTCTAGGATTTTAGAATAAGAAAGTAAAAGTTAGATCTCAATTAAATAAATCAAGTTTGGCAGCATTATCAATAATTAGCTTGCATCCTCATTATCACTACCCTTTGAGGATGCGGCCAATTTATTATTCAAGATCTATTTTTTGAATAGATTGTTTTGGAACCTGAAGATCTCTAAATGTATCAGGATGAATTATCTTGGCTAGAATCTCAAGACCTACCACAGTTCTTGGACCGGGTTTGCTGAAATACTCGTTTGCATTTACTGCATAGACTTCTCCTCTATTTACCGCCTTGATTTTTCTCCAGTTGTTGTTTTCAAGCAATTTTTCATATTCAAGAATTGTTCTGTTTACGTCAAATCCGCATGGCATCAAGATTACAATATCAGGATCAAATTTTATTATCTCATCAATTTGCATTCTTCTTGACTTGTCCCCAGTTGAACTTATTCCATTTATGCCTCCTGCAATTTGGACCATCTGAGGAACCCAGTGACCTGCAGAGAAAAGTGGATCAAGCCACTCTATACAGAGTACTTTTGGTTGTGAGATTTTTGGAGTATTTTTGATGTAATCAATTCTTTTCTGTAGTTTTATGACAAAGTCCTTTGCCTTTTCTTGTTTTTCTACTCTATTTCCTACCTCAATGATATTTTGCAATATATCATCAAGATTTTTTGGATCCAAAACAAGAACTTCTGGTTTTCCTCCAAGTAATGTCACTGCTTTACTTATTTCTCTAGTATAGGGAGAACACACTTCGCATATTCCCTGTGCAATAATTAAATCCGGGTTTGCTTTTTTTAGAACTTGTTCATCTAAGATGTAGATATCTTTCCCTGTATTGACAAGTTCTACTACTTTATTGTCAATTTCTTGGCTGGACATTTTTTGCGGGTCAAAAGAAGAATGAATCACCCTTGGTTTTGTCTTGGCTTCCGTTGGATAATTGCATTCATGTGTAACTGCCAATACATCATCTCCCACTCCTAGTTCATACAATATTTCAGTTGCACTTGGAAGAAATGATACAAGTCTCATATAGGTATCAACTAGCGATATCCACTTTAAACATGTCTTCAAGTTTTGAATGATTTGAGATCGCTGAAAATGACGCACTGCGTCAAAATTTGTTCCTAAAAAATGACGCAAAAATTAAAAGTGAAAATTTTGTGGCGATTACATTTTACTGTAGATATCAAGAATAATCATACTAAAACTCTGGAATATGCTTATTGTAACATAGATACAAGTTCTTACCTAAACCCTCAAAACTTAAGAATAGCCCAAGGTTCGATTTGATTGATGACTGACTTTACAGTTATTGGAGGCCCGTCTTCAGAACAACTGGCAAAAAAGATTGCCTCTAAATTAAAATCAAAATTTATCGGATGTGAACTACGTGTATTTCCAGACGGGGAAAGCAAAATTACACTAAAAGGTAAACCCAGTGGAAAAATACTGGTCGTACAATCCATTTATCCTCCAGTTGACTCTAACCTGCTTCGCTGCCTTGCAATCACATCACAGGCAAGGACATTTTCCTCTCAGGTGTATGTGATAATACCATACATGGGATATGCAAGACAAGAC
>JBOGQV010000110.1:0-1800 GCA_050749145.1 Nitrosotalea sp.
AAACCTCATCCACATGGTATTGATGTTGAAACCATTAGACGAATGATAACTGACACACATTATCAGATTCCAACTATTGATAACAAGATGATTGATAAAGTCAAAAAAGAATTGAGCTTGAAAAAAAATCTCACTCCAAAAGAGATTCTAGAACGTGCACAGAAACGTTGGTCTGACATATCACGACCTGTAAGGACCGTGATCTCAGTCATGTCATTTCTAAATATTGATTTTGAGGGACTCAAAAAAATCAGAATTGACGATATTGACATTGCAAACAAGACCATTACATATTGGGACTTTGGTGAATCTCAGACTCATGCAATAGAATTGGACCCAGAAAGTCCCTATTACAAGCAGCTTGCAAGCACTGTTCAAGGAGACACACTTCTCACATTTCTAACAAAAAGATTCCAAAGGGTTGGACCTACCACAGCAGAAAAATTCTGTGAGTTTGCCAAATTCAAGCCAGACAAGAGAATAGGCAGTATGACAAACGAAGAATTGGTAAAACTAGCAGACGCACTTCAAAAATTTGAGGAGTTTCTTGCACCAGATCCTAGCTGCTTGGCACCCCTGGGAGAAGAACCTCTCTCAAAAGGAATTATGAAGTTTTTCAATCCAGAGTTTGCAGCTGTCTGGCAACGTAATGCATCAGCATATTCTGGATTTCCATTTGTAGTTGAAATGGGAATTGCTTATGGTGGTGATATTCCTACAAATGGTCTCAAGGTTTACCGTTTTGCAAATCGTATACCGCTCTTGTATGATGAAGGTAGTGATGTAGTACTCAAAATAGTTAACGAGACTGAATGGGCCAGATACAAAATAAAAGGAGATCCACCTCTTGTCGTTGTATCACACATCTGTTCCACAAGAATTCCATACAAAACCGTAGGAAAAGAAAATGTGGCAGATAGACCTGAACTTGAAAGAGAACTTAAGAATGCATTACAATATTTGGCAAGAAAGTTAGCTGTTCACATGTCAAGACAAGGAGCAGCTGACATGGCAAAAAAGAGAGCGAATCTTTATTCAAAATATGTACCACTCATTGCACAATTTGCTACTGAACTTGCTGGCAAGAAAAAAGAACCAAATTATAACCAACTAATAAGGATGGGAAGTGAGATTGAAGAACAAGTCTAATGCAAAAACCGCAGAGACAAGAAAGAAAAGATTACTGTCATTACTTGAACAACAAGGTATTAACATCTATGATCATCTTGACAAAGGAAAATTTCCACAGTTTGTAATACCTAGTAGATCTGTAAGTAACATCGTTTATGATAAAAAAATAAGACAATACATCTTGGGTAGTGCGAGTGCTGTCCGAAGTTCAAGAAACATGTCGCAATTGCGTTCCTATACGCAACTTGCATGGCTTGCTTTTTTTGTCAACAGACTTGTACGTGAGGGAAAATCATCTACATTAAGAGACATTTACTATTCATCACAGGCGTTTAGCATTGATTTTGAGGATCAACCTGAATCTGACAATATTATAGTGGACCTAGAGGCAGTACTCACAAGCCCACGTGAAGAATTTCACATATTTCCTGAAGAAAGAAGTAGTGTCTTTGGAGATCTGACAATTGAATACACTGTTCCAGGATATGAAGGAAAGAGAATGAATCTGTCGGATCACCCTGATGGGTATTTGATAGGTCCAAGTTTGAGTAGTGCCGAACTTGTTGATACTAGTGCAGAACTTGTTATTGCAATCGAAAAGGGTGGTCTTTTTACAAGATTTGTTGAAGAAAAAGTTCACAAAAAATTCAAAGCTATAATTGTTGATAC
>JBOGQV010000111.1:0-1510 GCA_050749145.1 Nitrosotalea sp.
TAGTAAATGCTCAAATTCTAGGCTCCAATCAACTCATAGTCTACAGATCATACAATAACAAAACCATATCACAGAATCTCTCAAGATTGTTTATCAATAAAAATGACATGCAACAAAATTCAGTTGAATTTACGGCTTCAATAGAATTTGAGCCAAAAGAGACTCATGAAATAAAATTTAGGGCATCCATAATTCAAGAACACAAAGAGATTGAAAGCGATATTGTTTTTGGAAAATTAATGTCCTAGTTTTAGGACGTCAAGGCGCCGTGTTCGATGGTTATTGTTCCTTTCATCCACGGATGAGGATCACAGTGATATGGAATAACGGCTTCCTGTGTAAAGACAAATTGGTAGCTAGCACCCGGCTTGATTACTCCAGGAGAGCCAAAATCACCGCTGTATTGATCCTTGAATGGCTTGTCAGGGGTGACAGTGTGAGCGGTTTCACCAGTATTCTTCCATATTACAAGATTATTTACTCCAAGCTGCGCCTTAGCGGTCTTGGGGGTAAAGTTTTGCTCCTGTGCTTGGTTTTCTGCGCCAGGAACAATGATTATTGTAGTGGTGTCACCAGGACGAAGAACTTTTTCTGGAATTATGGGTTTTGCATTAAGTTCTGGGATGAAATAAAGCTGGTAATATGAAACTCCAATGGCAGCACCTACAATAACTGCGATTAATCCGATTCCATACGCATGACTGGAGGATGGAAGACTCAACTATTTGCCAATCTTTTTTTTAGTCTTATAAAGCTATACAAAAATAATTGAGACGTTTGGTCAATACAAGAATAAAGATCAATTCTGATGATACAGCCTAGATTTACTGCGGTAGACTAGATTCTTTACTGTCAAGCGGTTTTGGAGATTCGGGCTCGGCAGGTGGTGGAGTTGGGATCTTCTTTGCTTCATTTAGTCCGTGTCTATACAAATGGAAGAGACCTGCAAATACCATGAGAATCAACCCAGTTAGAAATAGGGCAAAGTTCTTCATTCCGCTCAAGGCTGCATTGTATGCTGCAATGTTAAGGTATACTTGGAATGCGAGTAGTCCTATGATCAACCAATTGATCCATTTACCAGAGAGATTAATTGGAGATGATTTGTGTGGACCCTTTGAAGCTGCCAGTTTTGCCTTTCTTTCTGATTCTTTTGCAAGCAATATCATCATGTATGAGAATCCAAATCCAATTGGAACTAGCAATAGCATTATCAAATAGAAGAATATTGGATCGATTACAAGTCTTGCAACTAGTGGTTTTGTTACATCAGGTGTAATGTAAAAGCCCCAGTATGTGGTAACCATAACTTGTGTAATACCAGTAATACCAAATGCTGTTACTATGGGTCTGTCTTTCCATGAGAATTTTTTGTATCTATCTATAAAGGGCGTCATAGCTATCGCTACAATAAATATGCCAGGCCATAACACACCTGTCACAAATTTGTCATACTGTGTCCTCAGGAATGCATAGATTCCAGTAAGATACCATTCAGGCACTGTAATCC
>JBOGQV010000112.1:0-4811 GCA_050749145.1 Nitrosotalea sp.
CAATAGAATTCGACCTTACTTTAGACGTTATTAACGTTTAAGAACCAAGAATAATATGCAATGCATCAAGTGAGTACAATATGATTGGTGATTTTTCACCAGAGGAAAAGGATGGCTTTTACAAAGCAGTATTTTCCAGACGTGATGTTAGATCCCATTTTACTGCAGAACCAATTGATGAACAAGTACTTACACGGATACTAAATGCCGCACACCATGCACCATCTGTAGGATTTTCTCAACCTTGGAACTTTATTCTAGTTAAAAACAAAGATACTAGACAGCAGGTCAGAGATTCATTTGATAGGGAACGAATTCGTTCTTCTACTCTTGTTGAGGATCCAAAAAGATCAAAGTACTTGTCATTAAGACTCCAAGGAATTTTAGATTGTGCAGTAAACATTTGTATCACATATGATCCCACAAAGTTTGGTCCTTTTGTCATAGGAAGATCAAGCATTCCAGAAACTGGAATCTATAGTGTTTGTTGTGCAATACAAAATCTTTGGCTTGCTGCAAGAGCAGAAGGGATTGGTGTAGGATGGGTCAGCATACTTTCAAATGATGACCTTAAACAAATTCTTGAAATTCCAGAGCACGTAGTACCTGTTGCATATCTTTGTCTTGGACATGTGTCAAGTTTTGCAGACAAACCAGATTTGGAAAGTGCTGGTTGGTTACCACGTCTTGGTCTCAAGGATGTTGTGTTCTATGAAAAATGGAATAATGGCAGCGATCCTAATTGGCAACAAATTCGTGAGATGATCATCTCAAATCTTGATTACGCTTAAATGCTTACCAAGTGTGATTTTTTTCGGGCTCGTGGCGCAGAGTCATATATTGACGCGAAGCTTGGATAGCGCGGTAGCCTCCTAAGTTACAGGTCGAGGGATCGAAGCCCTCCGAGCCCGTCTTATTTTAAATTAGAAATTTAGGTTGAAGTTGTTCCAGGTGCTGGACTTTTCACTACAGATTTGAAGATGTTTACTGTGTAATCTCCCTCAAAGATATGGATTACTTTGTCACCTTCAACAGATTTTACTCTGAAATATTGTTCATAGGAACCATCGCTTTTTACGTTGGTTTGTGCAACATAAACTGGTTTATCATCTCCTCCATTTTTGTATATTTGGATTACAACAGGATAACCTGGTGCAGCATTTTGTACTGTTCCCCAAACACAACCAAATGGTAATGCGCTATCTCCTGGAATATGCATGGAAACAATACTCTTTTCCATTACAACATTTTCTTCAGGTACTAGCTTTTGATCCCACTCTGCACCTTGTGATGCTGGCAGTGTAATACTTGGAAGTAAGAGTATAAAGAATCCAAAAATTGCGCCTAATAGTAACTTCATGCCAGAGATTCCCTATCGTTAAATATTAAGTTGACGCATCTATTATTCACACCAATTGATATCAGAAGAGAAACTAAACGATGGATGCAAATGTGATTGCCATTATGGAGGAGCGATAAGCTGTCCTTCATGTAAAGAAAATCACGGTAAACATTCTTGTGCACATTGCAAGTAGTTATTTTTTCTTTTTACTGTTTTCCTTTGCTGCCAAAGTCTTCAGGTTGGCAAGATCTACTTTTAGTTTCTCAATTTCAACAAGTGTATTAAGACTAGATATCTCAGATTTTAGACTTTCAATTTCCTCGTCTTTGTTCTTCAATGAACTTCGAAGTGAATCAAGTTCTGCGTTTAATTCAGATTTTGCCTGGCTAATCTGA
The DNA here is from genome assembly GCA_050749145.1 of Nitrosotalea sp. Lineage (GTDB taxonomy): Archaea > Thermoproteota > Nitrososphaeria > Nitrososphaerales > Nitrosopumilaceae > Nitrosotalea. The sequence goes on from JBOGQV010000112.1 coordinate 1,738, forward strand.
TTTGATGTCATTTGTAGGGTTTGGCCACTACTATGGCTAGTTAGCTTTTTTTTTCCTTCGTCGTGTTCGTGGCCTTCATACCTATGCATGTATTGAGTACTCTTCAGAGCCAGCCAGCATATAGCTGTTAGGAACCATGAGATAGACGCAAAAACTATGAAGATTTGTTTTGTAGCTTCTGGCATGATAAAATACATGATAGTCATTGCAATTGCAAGACAGGTTGTCACAATTGTCGGTATGTCATATTGGCGTCCCATGAATTTACCTCTCCGACGCTTGAATATAAATAGTAATGCAGATTTTCAGGATAAAAAAAAGGACTTTGTAAAAATGAAAAGGGGTAAATGCTAGTCAGTGCTTTGAGTAGTCTTTCCTTGTGCAATCTCCATTTCTGGAACTTCAGACTGCAGGATCTTTATTTTCTGTAGCAATTCATTTCTAAGATCTCTAGCTACTCTTCTTACTGTTGGTCTTGGTACCCCGAGTTCTTCTACTACTTTGGAGTAGATATCTTGTTTATCTGTAAAGCCCTTGTCAAGCAATTCATTGATTGCTTGTTTGATGCTTGTGCTTTGAGTAGTACGATTCACGAATTTTAATCTCAAGATGTTCTATATAAGACTGTTACTATGTTTTTGGTAATATTTTTTGATACTCGAAAGTTTGACTTTGACACAAAAACAAGATTATGTGTTTGTATCACAAGATTATAGTTTTTGAAGAATTTTTACAAATAAAAATTTATTATCTAAAATGTTTTTATTTTACGAATTTGTTATGACCATGCAGAATTAGTAATTTCGTTTGCCCCACTGTAGAAGTAAGTGGAGAAAAGTTCTTATGATTAAAAATCAGTTGTCAAGAGGTGTCAAAAGCAACCATTGAAACAAATTTTGGCAACATAGTCTTTGAATTATTTCCAAATATAGCTCCAGAAACTGTAAGAAATTTTACCAAATTGGCAAAAAGTAACTTTTACGATGGAACACTATTCCACAGAGTGATTCCTGGTTTTATGATTCAGGGAGGAGACCCAAATACAAAGAAGTCAGACAAGAGTAATTGGGGTATGGGAGGACCAGGATATACAATAAAGGCTGAGTTTAGCTCTAGATCTCATCTTAGAGGCATAGTATCCATGGCAAGAGCCATGGACCCAGATAGTGCAGGCTCTCAATTCTTCATAGTAACAACAGATAGTACCTTTTTGGACAAGCAGTACACTGTCTTTGGGCAAGTTTTGCAAGGAATGGATGTAGCAGACAAGATTGTCAAACTTCCAAAAGACAAAAATGACTGCCCACAACAGGAAGCAAAGATTGTTCGAATAAGCATATCAGAGTAGGAAATGGAATTGAAAATTCTCTTTGGTCTTCTCATCATACCAATACTGCTTCTTTCAGGCTACCAAGCATTTGGTCAACAGGTATCTATGGGTGATGCACCCCATGAAGTCGTAAAAGTTACAATTGATGAAACCGGTACTGCACACGTAACACATGAAATCAACTCTACTGCTGCAAATCTCAAACCAATTCAAGTTGATACAATAAGTGGAGACATGTCCAATCTTGCTGTTACAGACAGTAACGGCAATCCTGTAGAATATGCCAAGATCCAAAAGACACCATTATCTGTAATCATCAATGCCTCTCAACGAAATATGACTTTGATCAAGTATGACTTGTCCAATGTTGTAACAAACACTGATGGAGTATGGAAATGGAATTATTATGAACCACAAGATACCGACTTTACTGCGTTTCATTTTCCTAAAGGAGTTGACATGGTTTGGGCAAATAGCAGACCGGTATATCTTGGAAATCTAGGTCTAGGCCAACATGGAAATGGATTCACACTAGAATATATTGTAAATGAACCAGTAAACATTCAGACTGTCCAATTTGCAGGCAAAAACTTTGCAGTAGGAGTAAGAACTGTTTCAGGACTTGGAGATTATGCATTTGATCAATCACTAAAGGCATATTCGTTTAACATAGACAAGGCAAACATACCAATCACTGTAATAATGCCACTAGATCTTTTGTCAGGTCCATATGTTGTAACAATAAATGGTAATGCAACCCTGCATCAGGAATTCCATTCTAATGCAACACATGCATGGATTGGATTAGACCCAGCCAAAAGTGGAACCGTTCAGATATCAGGAGGAGTTGGTCAAGGCCAAACTACACCACTAGGTCCATCAGATAGTGCAACAGTAGGCGGTAATTCACCATCTAGTTCAGATAATTCAGGAGTAAACGGAAGTGGTCTAAATGGTTCATCTGATAATACGTCAATCTATCTTCTGATTGGAGGCATTATTGCAGCAGGAGTTGCTGGTATCGTAATTGTCAAAAAAACAAGATCAAAAGTAGCACCCAAGCCCTAAAACGTTTAGGAATGTCGAGAATTTCAACTTAGATTATTAATAGCAAAAGATCAATGAGCTGTATGCAATGTGGATGTCATTGTATAAAATGCGGCAGTATGGAATTGTCATCCAAGCAAGTAGGAGAGATTGAAAAAGATGGATATTATGATATGCATCATACTTGTCTCAAATGCAAAACACACTTTGATCACCTAGAGGGTGATGTCTTTGACTCGTGTGAAAAATGTGGATTTAATATCTAATTAACCTGAAGCAACTTTACTTTGGAGTAATAGCTGCGTTTTTCTTTCAAATCCCTTTGAAGTTCATGAGTAAAGGCCATGTTTGTAAGTACTTTTGATACATCCAATGGAACTGCAGACCAGCCATATTCTCTTAATTGTCCTACTACTTCTGAGACAGTTCTTGCCTGGTCAAAGAAAGCATCATCAATTAATGTCTGCATTTTACTTTTGATCTGTTCTTTGTCGATAAATGTGGGTTTGGTAAATTCAGGCTCGTGAACTTCAGCATCTTCAAGCGTATGTAGTAAATCAGTTGTTTGTACAGGGTGTTGATCATAGGAATACTCGAACTGAGCGTTGTTACTAGTAGAATCCTTGACAAATGATGCTAGATTACATATGACCTGTTCTGCACTTTCATTGTCTATATAGAAGTCCTTTGACTCTAT
>JBOGQV010000113.1:0-3410 GCA_050749145.1 Nitrosotalea sp.
CTTGTAGGAAGAGCAAGAATTCGTCCTGGTCAAACAGTCCTTATCATGGGAGGGGGTTCTGGTGTGGGAAGCTTTGGAATTCAAATTGCAAAACTATACAACTGTAATGTAATTGCTACCGGAAGTCCAGACAAATTAGATAAATTAAAAGAGATTGGAGCAGATTTTGCAGTTGATCACAGAAAACCAGATTGGGCAAAAGAAGTAAGACAAATTGCAAAACCACTAGGTGGTATTGATATATCATTTGATCACATAGGTCAAACACACTGGAATGATCAACTTACCTTGTTAAAATATGGTGGAACATTGGTAACCTGTGGAGCAACTACCGGATATGATGCAAAAACTGATTTGAGACACATCTTCTTTAAAGGAACTAATATCTTGGGTTCTACACAAGGAACAAAGGCAGAACTAGAACAAGGATTATACTGGATGGGTAAAAAGAAAATTAAAGCTACAATAGATTCAGTATATAGTTTTGAAAATGCTGCAGAAGCACATACAAAAATGCTCACTGGTAAAGGACTAGTCGGCAAAATCTTGCTTAAACCATAAACTCTTTCTATTTATGGCAAGACTCTTACGCAGTCTTCTGTTTGTTCCTGGAAATAATAGTCGTTTCCTCGAAAAAGCAAAATCTCTTCAGGCAGACATTGTATGTTTTGATCTGGAAGATTCTGTTCCACTGGGAGAGAAAAAATCTGCAAGAAATTTAATAAAAAATACACTAAAAAATAGATCTAAATATAACTCAGAAATTTATGTGCGAACTAACTCTCCTGCATCTGGAATAATACCTGATGATCTATTCGAAATTATTCAAAAAGGTGTTGATGGCATAGTGATCCCAAAAGTAAACACTGCAAACGAGATAAAGAAAATTGAAAAAACTATGGTAGGATTAGAAAAAATACGTAAACTAAATCCAATAGAAATCATAGCATCAATAGAATCTGCCCAAGGCGTTGTAAATGCATATTCTATTGCATCATGTAGTAAAAGAGTCTCAGCTTTAGTCTTTGGTGTATTTGATCTATTAAATGACCTTGGCGTAGAATATACCAAGAAACCCGAGGGATCTACCTATTCTAGAGCAAAAATTCCAGTGGATGCAAGAGCAGCAGGAAAATATGCAATAGATGCAATATGGCAAGATCTTGATGATGTACCTGGATTAAAACAAGATTCTCTTACTGCAAAAAATCTTGGATATGTAGGCAAAAGCATTATTCATCCAAATCAAGTAGATGTTGTTCATAGTGTATTCTATCCTACTCCTGTAGAGGTAGAATGGGCAAAAAAAGTTATGAATGCCTATGATGTAGCCAAAAAAAATAAAAAAGGGGCTACCACCGTTGATGGAAAAATGATTGATGAGGTACACTACAAACGAGCTGTCGATTTATTGAATTCAATAAAATGACGACTAAATTGTATAATGTTATCTATTATTTGATAAACATAAATCATCTCAGTACAAATAGAAATTGTTAATCATGTTTACTGGTATAATCGAAGGTCTTGGTAAGATTACAGCATTTGATAAAAAAACGAATAACCGTAGTGCTGCAAAAATGAAAATCAATCTTGGTAAAATTGTAAAGGGCCTCAAAGTAGGAGATAGTGTAGCAATAAATGGCGTGTGCCTTACTGCAGTAAATATTTCAAAAGAAATAACAGAATTTGAGATGGTTGGTGAAACAATAAAGAAAACTAATTTAGGATCTCTGGAACTTGGTGATAAAGTCAATATTGAACGAAGTCTCAAAGTTGGTGAGCGACTTGAAGGTCATTTTGTACTAGGACATGTTGATGGTGTAGGTATTATTTCTAAGATTAAAAAACAATCTAATCAAATACAAATCTGGGTAAAACCTCCAAAGGAGTTATCAAAATATATCGTTAAGAAAGGTTCTGTAACAGTTGATGGCATCAGTCTAACAGTTGTTGATGTGCTAAAAGATCAATTTTCAATTTCAATAATACCACATACTATGAAAATAACTAATTTAAGTTACAAAAAAGTTAGCGACAAAGTTAATATTGAAACTGACATTCTTGGAAAATATATTTTATCTGAAGATTAGTTGATTACCACTATTTTGGTAGTTACCAATTTTCTAGTAAGATTTATAACAATAATGAAAAGCTGATCAGTATATGTCCTTAGATGAAGCACTCTCATCTCTTAGAAGAGGTGACTTTATTCTACTTCATGATGAGGGTAAACGCGAAAATGAGGTAGATATGGTGATTGCGGCAGAATTTGTAACTCCAAAACATGTAGCACGTATGCGTATTGATGCTGGAGGGCTGATTTGCATGTCAATCAATCATGAACTTGCAGCAAGTTTGGGACTAGACTATATGCATGAAATTCTTTCTAATTCTCAAAATTTTGATGCAGATTTAAAAAAGATGATAATTGGTACTGCACCTTATGGAGATCGACCATCATTTTCAATCTCAATTAATCATAAAAATACATTTACTGGAATAACAGATAAAGAAAGAGCATTTACGATTTCTGAAATGGCTAAATTATATAAAAATGAGAATACTGACAAAAAAATTCTTTTCAATTCTAATTTTAAAACGCCTGGTCATATTCCATTGCTTATTGCCTCAGAGGGATTATTGTCAAATAGACTTGGACACACTGAAATGTCTATTTATCTAATGAAACTTGCAGGGCTTTCGCCAGTTACTGCAATATGTGAAATGTTAGATTCTCAAACATTTGCTGCACTATCTACTGACAAGGCAAAAAAATATGCTAATGATAATGCAATACCATATTTTGATGGTGCTGAACTTGTTAAAATTTCCAAGGAGAATTAATTTTGAATATAGCGATTGTTGTTGCCGAGTTTAATAGTGAAATAACCTCTAAAATGCTTGATCTTGCAATCGAAAAAGCAAGCGTATTGAAACTGAATGTAAAGTATACCAGTACGGTACCAGGTGTATTTGATATGCCTCTAATAATTGATACTCTGTTACAAAGAAATGACATTGATGCTGTGGTAACTCTTGGAGCCGTAATCAAAGGGCAAACAAAACATGATGAACTCATTTCACATGTTACTGCAAAAGTAATAGCAGATCTTTCAATAAAGCATCAAAAACCAGTTACACTAGGAATAACAGGACCTGGAATGAGTGACAGACAGGCACATCAAAGAATACGCCCTGTAGCTGAGAGAGCTGTTGAGGCTGTAAAGAAATTATCTGAAGAACTGGAAAAAATTAGAAAATGATTCAACTAACTATAATCAAGATTACTGGCTATGGACCTTGGACTCTGACCTTGGGTAGTGATCGAGAACATAGACTTCAAATGCTTCAAGCATCATTATACAAAGAAATGACATTGATGCTGTGGTAACTCTTGGAGCCGTAAT
>JBOGQV010000114.1:0-2010 GCA_050749145.1 Nitrosotalea sp.
TGAACAAAGATTCGAAAAAATACTAAGCTGTATCTTCGGCTCATGTTACCATGGTTACACCACTTGATGTAACAAGGGCCGTATAAGTACAAAGTCAAGTCTCTTGTTGGAATGATAAATCAATCAAAATGGGTAATTGAAAATGAAAATAAAGGTCATCTCGTGCGTGCAAGTACAATCAAGCCAAGAATTGACTATGCAACTGAAATTGTAGATAATCTACTTGACATTCTTGTACAACACAGACATGATGTAAATCAAAATAATTTGGAGCTATACAAGCGACTAGATAACAATTGTCAGTCACTTGCCACGCTTGAAAAACAAGTAAAATATGAACTTGAACTTGCTTACACTATAGAATCACTAAGACAGGTGCGACGAAGTCTTGATTGTGTTGTTGGACTGGGAAATGTTCCTACAGTCTTGTCTCCTACGATATCTGTTGTCAGGACAATTAGGTCCAAACTCTTGGCACTCATGCCTGCAATGGACTTTCAGCTAGGAGAGTTGTCACTATTACTCGGTGGAATAATCATAGATGCTGCTCACTTGGGAAGTACCACTCTTGATTTTGCCAAGGCAAATGAAACCTCAAGCAGACTCTTAGATGAAGCTAAATTAATCGCTGACTCTAAAATTTGCAAGCAGTTCCCTAATCTAGATTTCTGGTAAGGCTTGGCATGATTAATTTCACAAAGAGTGATAGTCAATCTGACTTGTCAGGACATCTTGATAAAATCAAGACACTATCTTCAAAGATTGAACTAAAAATATCACAAAAAGACAAGGATGAAAATGACGCCTTTATCGAAACACTCTCTGTTGAGGAATTAAAAGACATAAGGCAAGTGATGCACGCCGCTGAATATTTACTCACAAAATATCAGGATAAACGAGATATCAAGCACTTTTTGCAGGAATTTGTTGAAATTATACTAAATGCGGCAAACTCTGTTAATGGCATGAAAAATGAACTTGAAGACTTGACCATCTCTGCAGAGTTTGCACTGCGTCAAATCCAGACACTACATGATGATGTAATAGAAAACCTTGCATTCCAAAAAGAATCTCAGACAAAAATTGATGATTTCAAGATTCCATCACTTTTGGATACCATTGTTCCAGTAGTGGTACCTGCAAAAATAGTGCCTGTAAAGGCTGAAATTCTCACACAAGATGTTGGTTCAATAAATTTAACAAATTCTGCTAGACGAGTTAACACCGGTGATTACCTTGGAAGAACTGCAGTCGAGATATAGTTGACAATATTATGAGTCTAGCCCCCCAAGAATTAGAAAATAGTGCAAGCAAATTTGCCGCAGAAGCTATAAAACTTGATTCACAAGGCGCACGAGGAATGGCTATTGCAAACTATCAAAGAGCGATTGAATCACTTGTTAAACTAATCCACCTTTATCCTGAAAATAAACTAAACAGAGTATACCAAGAGAGAACTGCCGCATATCAAAACCGTATCAAGGCATTACAGATGAACAATGTAGAGTTAGAACCCGCAGTAGATCCAAAGGCAACTCCTGAAGAACAAAAACAATCTTTGACTAAAAATGAACTAGACTCACTTATCATGAAAGAAAAACCAAATGTAACATGGGAAGAAGTTATCGGTTTAGATGATGCAAAGAATGCTTTACGAGAATCAATTGTATATCCTGCAAAACGACCAGACCTATTCCCACTTGGATGGCCAAGAGGAATCTTACTTTATGGTCCTCCGGGATGTGGTAAGACAGTCATTGCAGCAGCTACTGCAAATGAAATTGATGGTTATTTTATCAACGTAGATGCAGCATCTATGATGAGCAAGTGGTTAGGAGAAGCCGAGAAAAATGTTTCAAAGTTATTCCAGATGGCAAGAGGCTTGGCAGAAAAAGAAGGTCTTCCAGTTATCTTGTTTATTGATGAAGTAGATTCGCTTCTTGGTAATCGCAATAGTGAAATTGGTGGAGAAATTCGTGTCAAAAATCAGTTCTTGACTGAAATGGATGG
>JBOGQV010000115.1:0-2071 GCA_050749145.1 Nitrosotalea sp.
CTATCTTGTATCCTGCATCTTTTGATATCTGAAATGATTCAATGACATCTTGGTACGAGTGTCCCCTGTTTACAATTTCGTATACTTTTTCATGAAGGCTCTGTACTCCAATCTCAACTCGTGTTACCCCATATTCTAACATCCAGTCTACATGTTCTTTTTTGCAATAGTCTGGTTTTGTCTCTATTGTAAATCCAACATTTCTAAAATTTGTCTTTTCATTATTTTTCTTGGCTGATTCTAAATCTTGTGAATCAAACCCATTTAATGCGTCATAACATGATTTTATAAAATCAATCTGATATGTACGTGGCATGAAAAGAAATGTTCCTCCCACTATGACAAGCTCTAGTTTTGTGCTGTCATGACCATATGCAATCAAATGTTCAAGTTTATCCAGAATCTGTTTTTTTGGATCATATCTGTTTGCAATTGCGTTCTGTGTCGAAGGTTCTCTTCCTGTGTAACTATTTGGAGAGTTGTATTCAATTCCGCCTGGGCAATAACTGCACCTTCCATGTGGACAAGCGTAAGGTTTTGGCATTAGTGCAATTACAGCAACACCTGATGCAGTCTTGACAGGTTTTCTTACAAGTGCCTTTTGTAGTCTGATATACTCTTGGCCTGTAACTGATGCGAGTATCTCATAATTTCTTGGAATTCTTTCTAGGGAATATTTTGTACAAATACGCTTGACTTCTTTTTTTACATCTTTATCAGTAGGACTTGAAATTGCAAGAAGGCTATTGCAAATCTCTTTGCATGCATCTTCAAATGTTATCTGAGCACTTTGCACGCCTTGTCTGGACTAATTTGGGTATTAAATCCTAATCTGACGTAGTTGTGGTTTGGCCTATGCTAATCTTAGCTTGTTGATGTAGATGCCTTTTTTTTCTACAATCTTGCCAATCTGCATACTTGAAAATCTATATTTTTTGAAGATTTGGCCTATTTTTTCTACCTGGTCTTTTGGAGTAATTATACAAAACCCTATTCCCATGTTAAACGTCTTGTACATCTCATCTTTTTCTACTCCACAGTTCTCAATTGCCTGAAATATTGGGGGTGTATCAGGTAAATTATCCAAAACAAATCCGGTCTTTTTCAACCTCAAAAGTTTGGTAAATGCACCTCCTGTTATGTGTGCCAGTCCATGTATGTTGCACTCTTTGATTGCCTGTAACACAGGTCTGACATAGATCTCAGTCGGTGCAAGAAGGGCATCTCCTAAAACTCCAATGTTCTTGATTTTCTCCCGTATGGAATATTTTGAAAGAAGGGCCTTGCGCGCAAGTGAATACCCGTTAGAGTGTAATCCGCTACTGTTTATTCCAATTATGGCATCTCCTGTCTTTATCTTGTCTCCAAGAATCATCTCTTTTTTGTTTAGAATTCCAACAACCATTCCTGCAAGATCAAAAGAAAAGTTTTTTCCTGCTATCAGGTCTGGAAGTATTGCAGTCTCTCCTCCTACTATTGGGACCTGTGCGATTGTTGCACCTTTTACTAGTCCACTAACTATCTGGTTGAATATTTTTTGGTCGTTTTTGTTTGCTGCGATATAGTCCACAAAAGATATGGGAACCGCACCTGTGCATATTATGTCGTTTACATTCATTGCAATACAGTCTATCCCGATGGTATCATATTTTTTCATCATCTGTGCAATCATTACCTTTGTTCCAACTCCATCTGTATGGGTTGCAAGTAGTGTGCCCCCTGGTATTTCTACAATTCCTGCATAGTGACCAAATCCTGACATTGTCTTTGCTTTTTTTTGCAGTCTATGCGTTGAAGCAATGAGATTTCCAATGTTCTCTTGGCTCTGCTTTATTTTTTTGATGTCAATGCCTGCGTCCTTGTATGTGATTGTCAATGGATCTGCTCTATTTGATTGGAATAAAAGAATTATGTAATCAATTACTCTTTTGCATGAACAGATCAAGCATCGTTCTTCCCTTGTCTGTTATGGAATAGACCATGTTTGCACCTCTTGGCTCTTTTTGCACAAAGCTGTATGATACGCATAGGTGCAGGTAGTTCAGAAAAGATCTCTTCATCCGTATGTTTG
>JBOGQV010000116.1:0-5065 GCA_050749145.1 Nitrosotalea sp.
ATACAAGAAGAAGAAGCAGTAGAAATTGTAAATAATCTCCCAAGTACTGAAGCTGAATTGCGAGCATTTACTTTTGGCTGGAAGAAATTAATTCTTGCTGAGACACTCGACAAGATGCTAAAGATAATCAAGGAGAACTCTTAAGTTTAGGAGTCCGGTTTTCTTGGAACACACTCAAACTAGAAAGTATGAGGAATACGCATACGTATTAGATTTTGTTACAAGAGGCAAGTCGACTACAGTACGGGGCAGGGATGGAATAATTGTTACAGCCATTGGTGAAGAGCGACTTACTATACTTGAATTATTAGCATTACCCAACTCTACCTTTGAGATAGGAGAGAGAGTATACATTGGCAAAGAGGGAAGAACAAAAATTCTTTCAGTTCTTGGTAGACTAGAGCATGATCAAATATCTTCTTCTGCACAAAGTGAACTAAATGCAGTTGTAGAAAAAATTGTTATGCAAAATGAAAAACGATTCATTGATTATCTTAACAATGCACAACCTCTCACTCCAAGGATACATGCACTTGAGCTAATCCCAGGAATTGGAAAAACCTACATGAAGACAATGCTAGAAGAAAGGGAAAAGAAACAGTTTACAGACTTTAAGGACTTGCAAGAAAGAGTCGGACTAAAAGAGCCAGCAAAACAGATTGCAAAGAGAATCATCGAAGAGATAACAGGAGAAACAAGGATGAGTCTCTTTGTTAGAAAATGATCAAGCGTAGGTCGCTTGGACAGCACTTTTTGACATCAAATTCAATTGCCAAATCAATAGTTGATTCTGCACATATATCAAAAGATGACATTGTTCTTGAGATAGGAACAGGTCATGGTATACTGACACAGTTACTCTGTAATGATGCAAAACAGGTCATCTCAGTTGAAAAAGACTCCATGTTGTATTCAAAAGCGAAAGATGCTTTTTCTCATGTGCCAAACTTGACTCTAGAAAAAGGTGATGCTTTCAAGAAAGATATCGAGTTTACAGTACTTGTCTCAAATCTTCCATATTCTGAGAGTCGTACTGCAATAGAATGGCTTGTCCAAAGAAAGTTCAAGTGTGCTGTTGTCATGGTTCAAAAGGAATTTGCCCAAAAACTAGCTAAAAAAGATGGCAAAGAGAGAAGAGCCATATCGGTTCTTGCAAGTTATTGCCTTGACATTGAAAATATCTTGGATGTGAAAAAAACAAACTTCAGGCCTCCTCCAAAGGTTGATTCAGTTGTCATATACATTATTCCAAAACATGTACTCTCAGATCAAATTGTACATACTGTAAACAAACTGTTTTCATTCAAAAGAAAGACCATACGACACATTGGAAAAAAAATGGGAATAGAGATTGATTCTGATAAAAGACTAGAAGAGATGCCTGATGGGGAGATAATAGACATTGCAAAAAGAATCACAAAATAGCTACTATATTCCAGCAGAGGACTCGTTCTTTCTTGCTGATTATATTGAAAATAAAAAAGGAGCATCTGTACTTGATATTGGTACAGGTTCTGGAATAATTGCAAAAACCCTGTCAAAGAATTTTTCACTTGTTGTTGCAACTGACATTAGCATTTCTGCTTTAAGAAAAGCACATGAAACTATTGATGATTGCATCTGTTGCAATGCCGCCGATGCATTTCATTCTAGTTTTGATCTGATTGTATGCAACTTGCCATACTTACCATCTGATGAATTACTCGATAATACAGTAGATGGACTGCATGACGGTGTTGATATTCCAAGCATGATAATAAAATCTGCCAGTAATCTAATTAGAAAAAATGGACAAATGATATTTCTTACCTCTTCTCTTGCAAATTATGACATCTTGATACAGCTATGTAGATCTCTTGGATTTGATACACATGTTGCAGCAAAAAAGAAATTATTCTATGAAGAGCTGATAATTGTAGAATGTACAAAAAACTGACATGAATGCTAATATGATTTTCTCACAAAAAGTACAATTGGTTTATCTGTAAAGGAGGATACTTGGTATTGTTGAGATTTTATCATCTGATGTATGCTGTTGTAATTGCTACAATTTGCTATTCTGTATCATATCAAAGTGCACAGGCATATGACGCTCAAGTGACTATTGTAAATGGAACTGCAAATCATTGTAGGCCAAATCTCTCATGCTATAGTCCATTTCAGGTAAGCATCTCTGTTGGAGATACAGTCACTTGGATAAACCAAGACAACCGAACCCACACTGTTACCACTGGAACAACAAACTATGGCCCTCAAGGCATATTTGACAGTGGGACAATCAAGCCTGGTCAATCATTTACCCAGTTCTTTGGCTCTGCTGGCAAGTATGGTTACTATGACAAGACAGACATGTGGCCCTCTGGATATGTTGTTGTATCAAAGGGATTCTCACATGCAGAACTTTCCTGGGTTAATGACTCCCTTACAGTTGAAAAACAAAACTATACTTCAAATGGTCTTGTTATAACAAAACAGATTCAAAATACCGGAAACGCTGATGCTAATTCCATAATATTTACATTAAAAATAAAAAACCAAACCTCACTTTTTTACAATGGTCTAGTCAAGTTAGATATTCCTGCAAAACAAAGTGTTCCTGTAATATTTGTATGGAGTAATCCACCTGATGGACAATACCAATTATTCTTTGATGCAAACTCTGCCAACAATGCAGGTGACATGAATGCAAACGATGACAGGTCACTTGATTTGATATCAATTCCGTCATCTACTCCTGCTCAAAATGAACCAGTTCCAATAATTCATGAAAACTTTACATTATCTGATAACGCTGCAAGCATTCCAGAGTTTAGTGACACATCATTTCTTGTATTGATTATATCACTAGTCTCTACTGTTGTCTTGTCTGCAAGGTCTGGTCTAAAATTATAATTATTTTTGTAGCTTTTGTTTTGCAATCTCTATTATTGCATCTGTCATCTGTGTAGTGGTTGCACTACCGCCAATATCAAATGTAACATATTTTCCTTCATTGATTACTTGTTCTGTGGCAGCAAATATTGCATCCTTGATGTGAGTCTCTCCTAGATATTCTACCATCCATGCTCCTGATAAAATTGCGGCAGTTGGATTTACTTTATTTAGTCCCTTAAATGATGGTGCACTTCCATGTGCTGCCTCAAACATGGCAAACTTATCTCCCATGTTTGCTGAATACACCAATCCAATTGATCCAATTATGCCCGAGGCCAATTCTGATATTATATCCATGAATAGATTTGTGCTTACCAAAACTGCCCCGTTGAACTGTTCTGGTTTTATGACTAACTGCTGTGTCATGTTGTCTATGTAGAGTTCCTCAACTGATATTCCAGGGTTTGCCTTGACAGCTTTTTCTACTTCTTCCCAGAAAATTCCATCAGTAACTTTGAGGATGTTTCTCTTTGTTATTGCAACCATCTTACTCATGTGGTATTTCTTTGCCCATGCTAGTGCAGAATTGATAAAACGACTGCTTCCCTGCCTTGTAATCTTTCTAATTGCAATTGCCGCATCATCTGATACCTTGAATTCAATTCCAGTGTAAAGTCCCTCTGTTGCCTCTCTAAAACACACAAAGTCAAGTGTCTTGTCTGGAGTTATCCTCTTGTATGTCCTAATTGGTCTGATGTTTGCATATAGATCAAACTTTTGTCGTAGAGTTACTGCAACACTTCTTGGTGAGTTTGGTTTTGGGATTGTAGTTGTAGGACCTTTAAAGCCTGCATCTGAATTTTCTAATATCTTCATGGTTGCATCTGGGATGTATGTTTCGCCACCATGTTTTTCCCATTGTTCAGATCCTGCTTCGCATAAAACTAATTCAGTTTGAGTATTACATGCCTTCAATACTTTTAACATTGAATCTACAATTTCTGGACCTATTCCATCGCCCCTGATTATTGCAGCCTTTTTTCCCAAATCAGGCGGAATTGTAGTATCTGTATATTTAACTCTAACTAGAAAATTATTTGAAATTTTATTACATAATGCTAAAGCTTAAACCTCTCACATATTGGATATTTTATTGTGAAGATAGTACAGATTTCAGACATTCATGTTGGCGCTCAATTCAAGGAAGAAACCTTTGATATGGCAGTAGAAGAAATCAATCAACTCAAGCCGTCAGTCATTGTAGCTACAGGTGATCTCACAAATGAGGGGTTACTAAAAGAATATGAAAAATGTAAGGCCAAGTTTTCCCAGTTTGAGACCGAGAAGATACTTGCAATCAGTGGAAATCATGATTATAGAAATACCGGATATCTTTTGTTCAAAAAATTCTTTCCTTTTGACTCTGTAAATGAACTTGATGAAGATACAATACTTGTAACACTTGGCACTGCAAGACCTGATAGAGACGAGGGTGAGATTGGTTATAGGCAAAATCTATGGCTTGAAAGGACCATGAAAAAATATGAAAATAAAACCAAGATACTTGCAATGCATCATCATCTGATTGGTGTTCCTGACACTGGAAATGATAGGGTAACTGTAATAGATTCTGGAGATGCATTACGTACTGCACTTGCAAGCAAGATTGACCTTGTCATATGTGGCCACAAGCACAGACCTTGGTTTTGGAACTTTGGAAATCTATCCATTGCAAATGCTGGAACTGTATCATCTGAAAGAATGAGGGGATTGTTTGACAATACATACAATATCATCACAATTGAGAAAGGCAAGATCAAAGTGGATCTGAAAATTGTAGGCGGAGAGAAAATTCCTCTCAAAGATCTTGTGGAAAACTACAAACGGTTTGGCGAAGAATAGGAAAATTCCTTCTGGCTCTGGTTCCAAAGTTATAATAACAGTTTAAATTTCAGCAACATCTATGCGGGGGTCGCCTAGCCTGGTAGGGCGTGGGATTGCT
The DNA here is from genome assembly GCA_050749145.1 of Nitrosotalea sp. Lineage (GTDB taxonomy): Archaea > Thermoproteota > Nitrososphaeria > Nitrososphaerales > Nitrosopumilaceae > Nitrosotalea. The sequence continues at coordinate 4,877 of JBOGQV010000116.1, forward strand.
AATCCCATGTCCGTAAGGACCCGTGGGTTCGAATCCCACTCCCCGCGCTTTTTGCGATCTACGCTTAAACTTAATAATAGAATCTTCAGAGTTGAAACAATGGTAAGAAGAAAGACAGTCAAACCAAGAGCAAGTGGTCCAAAAAACGTTACAACTGGTCTATGTCCTAAATGCGGTACAATAGGAAAG
>JBOGQV010000117.1:0-2815 GCA_050749145.1 Nitrosotalea sp.
TTGGTTTTTTTGTCTTGACTGCTTTTAGTATTCCAGCTGCAAGCCCTCCTCCACCTATCGGTACATAAATCTCGTCAACATCTGGGAGATCTTCCATTATCTCAAGTCCTATTACTCCTTGTGCAGCAATTACTGTTTCATCATCAAAAGCATGAACCATGGTAGCACCAGTTTTTTGTGCAATTTCTGAGGCTCTTGCAGAAGATTCATCATAGATTGCACCTTCCAAAATTACATTTGCACCATATGATCTAGTTGCAGAAACTTTGGCAGGTGATGCAGTGACAGGCATTACAATTGTACATGGAATTTTTTCAAGTGATGATGCATATGCTACACCCTGTGCATGGTTTCCCGCAGAAGCTGCAATGACTCCTTTTTTCTTTTCAGCCTTTGAAAGACTTGCAATCTTTGCATATGCTCCACGAAACTTGAACGAACCAGTCTTTTGGAGAAATTCTGATTTTAGGTACACCTTGGAACCAGTCATTACGCTAAACGAATGTGAACTTTCAAGAGGTGTTCTCCTGATTACATTGTGCTGGATTTTTTGTGATTTTACTATATCATCAAAAGTGACATTCAACAGAGTTTTCAGCCCCATCTTGGTATATTTGGTTTATTGAACTCTGGATGCCCAAAAACTGATGTGTATTCCCTATTTTATAGAGTTATTTTAAGTAAAAAATACATAATTGTTCCATAAATTAACAAAATTTTCAAGGATCAAAAAGGGCTAAATAATATTCTAATAAGATGACAGATCTAAGTCAAGGGGTCATGTGGCGTCACATGGTGTCTACTCCCCAAACTGTGGCACCGTGTAATAGTCTATGAACCCTTGACTAAATGTAACATGTTTTTTAAAATGCTTTGATATAAACAATTTTTTATTTTTTTAGAATTTTTATGATACTATCAAGCAGTACAAGCAAGTTTGTCTTTGTTTGTGCAGAGATTCTTGTTAGGTTGATATTTCCTTGACGCGTATTCTTCTTTAGGTATTCTAGATTAAAATTGCAAAGACATCCTTCTTCTGCAGCGATCATTTTATTTTCATCAATCAGTACAGGGGTTGTATGATATACTTCTATGAGCATGTTGTCAAGCTCACCAAACAATTTGTCCCTGTTTGCCACAAGCTTTGTGTGCTCTGCATGTGAAACCTCAATTGACTTTACAATGTCCTGAGTGATATCTTCACGATTAAACAACACTTCAAACAGTTTCTGTTCATCCATGCCTTGGTAACCTTCCTGTTGAAGTTTTTCTTGAATTATCTTGTCATTTTCTGGCCCAACTTGAACCTGAAGTTTTGTAATCATATCTGAAATGTCAGAGAGTTCTTTTTGGATCTCAATGACACGATGGTCAAGTCTGTAAAACAACAATGCGTGATACTGTAATGACATGTGTGCAGAAAGCAGATAGTTTCCTTCCTTTATCTCAAATTTTATAAAACTTCTTCGCAAGTCTTTTTCTGCAGTTGCAGAGACTCCTTGGTTTTCCCACTCTGAAGTATTTTTAAGCAGGTCACTAAAAAATTGCCTTACTCTAGCAGGGTCAAATGATTCCTGATCTGTAACTGTTCCGTCTCCAAGCATTACTTTTAGAGGCACCTTATTTGTAAGAGTTGTAATATGTTCCAAGAATAAGGATCTGATACTTTCTGCCTTGTCACTCATTGATTTTATGAAAGGGTCAGGATTGCTAGTGGGTATCTGCATGGAATCATTTTTGATATTGGCCCCATAAAATCGGTATGCACTTTAAATACTTAATAAAACCATTTTTTGCTATGGTGCATGAAAAGGAACCAAAGTCCTCTTTTAAGAAGATAGTATGTTGGAACTGTAACGTGGAGATAATACAATACTTTGATATAAAATACAAGGGTGAAAGAGGCGTATGTCCCGTATGTGGAGCCAATTTTCCTCTGGAATGAGCAGAGATGAGTGAAGATCCAGAAAACCACCAGGAAGAAAGCAAGAGTACCAATAGCATCATAGACATGATGTTAGGAGGCGGCAAGTCAGGTACATTGGACAGTGAAAGTCTCATCAAGGAGACTCAGAAAAGGGTATGGAGTTCACTCAAGAAAGGATACGAATATGATTACTCAGTTGACGAATCAGATACTTTTCTAAGAAAACACGTTGCACAGAAACTGCACATGCTTGTAATGTTTGTAGATTTGGTAGGCTCTACAGACATGGCATTACTTTTACCCCCAGAAAAACTTGGGATAATAATTAGTTCATTTTCACAAGAGATGCGTTCTGTTATACGCCATCATGGAGGTTATGTCCTAAAGTATGTTGGAGATGCAGTTATTGGATATTTTATTGCAGAGGAAAGCCCACTTGTTGTATCGGACAGTGCTGTCAACTGTGCAAGAACAATGATAGATGTAATCGAACGTGGAATAAACCCAATACTTAGTGAATATGATTACCCAGAATTGCGTGTCAAGATAGGAATGGATTTTGGTGAAAATGTAATTGTAAGATACGGTTCAGACCAGGTTCGCTCACATGTAGATATTTTGGGTCCTGCAGTAAGTATCGCAGCAAAGATTACTGCACTTGCCAAGCCAAACCAAATTTTGGTTGGTGAAGATGTTTATGAAAAATTGCACCCATCATTGAGGGGCCTCTTTGAGAAAATCGCGTGGAAGGACAACCAATGGACCTACCAAGACAAGAAGACTGGAAAGACATACAGCGTTTACTCTATGCACACCTAGACTGTGAATTTGTCTGGGCATTCTACATGTTCATAATGATGATCTGTAAACTTTTGATCAACAATATAC
>JBOGQV010000118.1:0-2611 GCA_050749145.1 Nitrosotalea sp.
GCCTAGCCCGGCATGGCGTGGGCCTTGAGAGCCTATGTGCGCAAGCACGCGGGGGTTCAAATCCCTCTCTCTGCGCTATTATTTTTCTATATTTCCGAGTTCTGCCAATAATGCGGATAGTTGAATCTCTGGATTGGCTCCTATGATTAACCTATAATCATATTTTGCTATGGCCTTTAGCATTTCAGATAGATGAACAGTCTTTATTCTATAACACTCTTCATTAAGATATTTTAAAAAGTCTGATTCTGACATTCCATAAACTTTGATGAGTTCAATCATTTTATTTCTGGCTTCTGAAATTTTTCCTCCTAATGCCAATTTCAAAATAGAACTCACATCACTTGTCTTGGCAAGTCCTGCCGAAGATTTTACATTGTCCTCATTTACTATCCCTACACTTGCTGTAGCTTGTAACATGTTTATGGTGTGACGCATATCTCCTTCTGAATACTGGTATAAAGTTTTCAAGCCCTCTGCATCATACTTTATTTTCTCTTTTTTACAAATCTCTTCTAAATGGCTTACTATGTCCTCTTCAGATATCCTTGTAAACTTAAAAACAGCACATCTACTTTGAAGTGGTTCTATGATTTTTGATATATTATTTGCGATCATGATGAACCTACAATGTTTTGCTGTATCTTCAATAATTCTTCTCAAGGCAGTCTGTGCATCTGAGGTCATCTCATCAGCTTCATCTAAAATTATAAGCTTGAAAGGAATGTTAGTATCTAAACCTGAAAATCTTGCAAATTTCTTTACCCTTTCTCTAACCATGTTGATACCACGTTCATCCGAAGCATTCAATTCTAAAGTATACTCACGCCATGAATCTCCGAGAATCTCTCTTGCAAGACATAGTGCAGTAGTGGTCTTACCAACTCCTGCTGAGCCAGAAAATAGTAGGTGAGGCATTTCCGACGTATTTTTTAAAAGAGATCTTAAGCTACCTACTATCTCTTTTTGGTTTATTATTGATGAGATCTTTGTAGGCCGATATTTTTCTACCCACATAGAAGATTCAGTCATAGGGACATACGTCTTTCACTTACTAATAAAATTAAGTCTACTAAATCATGCTTGTAAATCATTAATGTAGTTCTGGTGTTGAATGGGATTCTATTATTACCCATTGTTATTATGGATGAAAAAGACAGAATTGTTTAGAATGATTATCTATGGTTGTATGTTGAATGAGAAAACAAGTATTTTAGTTATGAACAGGAACAAATTTGTACAGATGCATCCTAGATCAAATGATCGAACTAAATGGTTAACAGAATTGATCGATCGATCCCTTTAGATGCTCAAAGGAGGATCGAGTAAATTGCACATTTCAGAACTCATACAGGTACATAGTATAGGATATCGTTTACAGGAGGTTAAAGTCAATTTTGGACATGATCTCAAAATAGATGCACCGCTGACATCCATAGAAGCCAAACAGGGAGAAATCTTGAGTATTTCAAGATGGATAGCTGAAGTATTATCTTTAGAAAAATTAGTCGAAGTACAAGATACTGATATGATAGTAGCCTTGAAGCAGGCTGTTATGAAAGAAAATGTACAAGGCGATTTTGATCTTTCTACTCTAGATTTGGATTTTTACATAAAAGTTAATTCGTTCACACGGAGACTTCCACAAGAAGATCGTGATAAAATAGAAAGTATGTTAAACTCTCTTATTCGTAAACGACAGGGGAAAATAATTAGATTGGCAGATTCATTCAAGATGACTGCAGATTTAGCAAAGAAGTTAACAATAGAAGAAAGAACACTATTTGATTACATACACAATAACAGTACTGAATTTAAACAACAGATAATGAGTGATAAAAAATGACCACACAATCTGAATCAATTTCAAAAAGTAAACTTCAAGATCAAGTAAAAGATTTTCTAAGTCAATTTAAAGACAAATCTGGTGCTTACAAGTATGTTGATGAAATAGATCAAATGATGGCAAAGAAAACCCAGTACATTGTAGCTGACTATAATGATTTGGTATCATATCCTGAAATTGAATCTGTGTTTAACGTTGATCCTGATGAAATACTCAGAGCCTTTGGTGGAGCAATAAAGGATATTCTTAAAGAGAGATTTCCACAATATGCGGAAAAAATTCGGCATGACATTAGGGTAAGAATTTCGAATTATCCGTCACACCGAAGTTTACGTGAAGTAAATGCAGAAGTAATTGGAAAAGTGATCAGTGTATCTGGAATGGTTGTACGATCTTCTGAAATTAAACCACTAGCAAAAGAATTAGTTTACTTTTGTCCTGATAACCATAAGACCGTTAGAGTTCAAGAAAAGGGTTTAGAGTTTAAGGAACCGCTAAAATGTGATAATGGAAAATGTACTCATAGAGATCTAGAGATAAGTCCAGAACAAAACAAATTCATTGATTTTCAAATGGTAAGACTACAAGAATTACCCGAAGATTTGCCCCCTGGTCAATTACCTCATTATCTGGATGTCACAGTTTTACAAGACTTGGTTGATAATGCAAGGCCAGGTGATCGTATTATACTAACAGGAATTGTGAGAATTGAACAAGAACACATACCTTCTATGAGGGGGAAGAGTGGTATCTACAGATTACGAA
>JBOGQV010000119.1:0-3773 GCA_050749145.1 Nitrosotalea sp.
ACTGCTTTGTAAAAGCCATCCTTTTCCTCTGGTGAAAAATCACCAATCATATGATAGTCACTTGATGCATTGCATATTATTCTTGTTTCTTAAACGTTAATAACGTCTAAAGTAAGGTCGAATTCTATTGGGCCGGTAGTCTAGTCTGGTTAGGATACCTCCCTGACACGGAGGTGGTCGAGAGTTCAAATCTCTCTCGGCCCATTTCTTTTTATTCAATGTAATAAATTACATTTTGTGATAAAATTTACAATAAAGGAATCAGATTTTCTAAAGGAAAATGAGGGATGTAGAATATCTACATGTACAAATGATGTACCGCATATTGCTCCTGTAACATATTATTTTGAAGATGGTTTTTTTTATTTTGCAACCGATTATGGTACAAAAAAATATGCAAATCTAAAGAAGAACAACAAAATTGCAATCTCTGTTGACATTTACTCGCCTAGCCAACACAAAGCTGTTGTCGTCCAAGGCTCAACTACTTTTATCGAAAAAGGTCCACAATTCAAGCGATTATACGAAATATTTTACAAAAAGTTTGCTTGGGTCAGGGAAAATCCTTGGAAAGAAAAAGAAGCACCATTTGTAAAAATTACTCCAAGAACTAAAACGAGTTGGGGTCTGGGCTAACCAAAAGACAAATCAAAGTCTTTGATAATTGCAGTCAGAAATGATTCTATGGTTACTTGTCCCTTTACTTCATATTTTATTGGCTGACCTGTTGTTATTTCAGAATACTCCTTTGCAATCTGATCACTATTTACAAGATCAAATGTTGTAGGTAAGGTAAGATTACTGTTGGCAAACAGTGCAGGTCTTCCAGCCTCTGGAATATCTTCTGTTGTAAAATGTCCCTCTCCAACATTATTTCCATTTGCATATATCTGATAGTTGATTGTGGATACAGTCAATACAATTGAATTAGGATTTACAAGATTGAATCGTACATCAAGATGTGCACGTTTGTCTATCTTATTCTCATCGAGAACTTTGATGCTGTCAACACTGATTATTACTTTGTTAAGATCACCCTGAAAAGAATTTGCGTAAAGATAGAAAAATAACATCATTGCACCAAGGCCAGCAAAACATGCTATTATGACTACTCTTCCCTTACTTATCAAATCTAGAAACTACGAGGCCTGTTCAATTAAAAAACCTTCTTCAGATGATAATAGATATTATTCGTTGACTCTGCAATAGTGTAATGTCACTTGTTGATGCACTCATTATGTGGGCACATCTTGTTGCAGCATCAATTTGGGTTGGTGGTTCAATATTCATTGGAATAGTTCTTGCTCCACTTCTTAAGACAATTTCTGATTCTGTAGAGGGAAGACTATCAATAATGATCCGAGTAGGACGAAAATTCAACACAATCGGAGTTCCATCTCTTATCATACTAATCATCACTGGAATCTACAACTCTGTTGGGTTTATTGTAAAACCATCTATGATACTTTCCACAAATTATGGAATTATTCTTCTCATCAAGGTCATACTTGTAATCCTGTTGATAATCATATTTGCAATACATGTGCGACTAATCCGAACTGAGGTAGAAAGAAAGATAGAGTCAAAAAATCTTTCTGGAGACCATCTACAAAAACTTCGTTCAAAAATTATCATGCTTGGAAGACTTACAGTAATACTGTCTCTTGCCATACTTTTGATGGCAGCACTACTTCATTCAGGTGTCTGAGACTCCGGAAACTCTTACTTCAAAACCGTCATCAAGTTTTCCTATACCGTATCTACAGCCAGTCATTTTTGCTGCAACAAAAAGATTTGTCTCCAAGTGTTTTGTAATCTGTTTTACTCGATATATCGAAGTCTCTTTTACAAGAGAAAGCGGAACTACCAACATGTCGGAAAGGTAAATGTCAACGCCAAGGTTTGATTCAATGAATTTTTTTGCAACTGATTCTCCAATACCATTCAAACTTTTTTGGTATATACCATCTGAACCTGTTATTGAATTTGCATCCTGTGAAGATATCAAAATTGAGCATCCCTTGTCAAGTGCACTTTCTTCTTTTATTGTAATTTCACAATCAAATCCATTTTTGACAAGAATATTTTTTGCATCGTGTACCTCTTTTTCTACAATTTCCTTTGGAATGTGTGAATAAGCACACAATAGTCTTGCAGATGTTGTACTCCTCTCAAGAAGTGATATTGAATTCAAACTCTTGCAAGGTTGTATCTGTGTCTCAACAAGCCCTCCACCTTTTGGATAATATCCACGTCTTTTGGTTTCCAAAGTAAAATTAATTCCAATTCTAGAAAATGCTTCAGAAAAGACATATCTTGTGTAATCAATTGTGGGACTCCAAGGAACATCTGTTCCTCCGATAATTGATAATTTCAAACTATTTTTCATAATTGAGACAGCAGGAATCAATACTTGTAAAATAAGTGGAATACTTCCTGCAGTACCAATGTCTTCTTGCAGATCCAAATTCAATCCTTGAGAAGGAAAAAACTTTAGTGAAGTTGAGTTAACATATAGTCCTTCCACTTTAGCTTGACACATCTTTGACAATATTTTTACTCCAAGCAAATGCTGTGGTCGAAGACCTGGAACTTTTCTATTTTTACGAATATTTTCTATTTCAACTGGCTTGCCTGTGATTGTAGATAAGGTAACTGCACTTCGAATTATCTGTCCTCCTCCCTCGCCCCGTCCGCCGTCTATCTTTATTGGCTCCATGACTAGCTCGTTTAATTTTAGAATCTAATTAATGATGGTTTTTTAAACATGTATAACAAGATCTCGACAATGGATGGTCTTCTAATTGGTAGATTCCAACCGTTTCACAAGGGACACCTGGAAGCTGTGCACATTGGATTGTCAAAGGTTGACAATTTGTGGATTGGAATTGGAAGCTCAAACAAAAGCCATGAAAAAAGAAATCCGTTCACTGCAGATGAACGAAAAGAAATGATTCTCTCATCGCTTGATTCTAAAACATTAGAACGGGTCAAGATATTTTTTGTACCAGATACTGGTGATCATGATAGGTGGACTTATCATGTTGATTCTATTATACCGCCATATGATATGGTCTTTTCAAATGACGAATTTACTATTACATTATACAAAAAAAGAGGAAAAACTGTCTTTGAAGTTCCTCTTTTCAAAAGAGATATGATTTCTGGAACAAATATTCGAGAGTTGATCGCAAATGGTAAAAACTGGTCAGATCTTGTTCCTGAAGGAACCAAACAAGTGCTCTTAAAAATAGACGCAAAAAGCAGACTTGGCAAAATTCTTTAATTATAAATAGCGGTTAACTTTCTTGCAAATTGGAGAATTTATTTGGAATATCTAGTCATGTTACCTGGGCCAACAAATGTTCCAGAAAGAGTAACACGTTCAATGTTTACTCACATGATAAATCACAGAAGCAAAGATTTTGTCAAGTTATACGTAGATACTATTGAAAAGAGTCAGAAAATTTTTGATACTACAAGTGATGTAGTAGCTCTTAGTGCATCTGGAACAGGTGCAGTAGAAGCCTCTGTTGTAAACATGGTAAAGAAAGGTGACAAGGTAATAATTCCAGTCAACGGTGAATTTAGCAACAGACTCTCAACAATGCTAGAATGGGCTGGTGCAAATGTAATACGTCTCACAACACCATTTGGACAAAATGCAACTTTTGATCAAGTAAAAGAGGCATTTGATAACAATAAAGATGTAAAAGCATTCTATGTAGTTTGGAATGAAACCTCTACCGGTACAATGGTAAAGTATCTTGATA
>JBOGQV010000120.1:0-7301 GCA_050749145.1 Nitrosotalea sp.
TAGTAAAAGAGAGTTTTACATTCTAGGTTAGAGAAGATTCTGCCTTTGGTCTAGTCTCTTTGAATTTTGCTATCTTTGTACCTTCTTCGTTTACCACTTGATCAATAGTGATTAGTTTTTCCCGTAGATTGGTGATCATTACAGCAACAGCATCTGCTTCTTTCTCAATCTCACCTCTTTTTTGTTGCAAAGTCTTGATGCCCTGTTTTTCTTCTTCTATGTATTGACCAACCTTGACAAGTTTCTCTTTTAGATTCTTGATATCTACTGATTCATCTTCTATGTTCTTTTCTAGGTTAGTTCGCTTGTCTTTTAGATCCTTGATCATTAGACCTACATAGTCTATGGCTTCTTCTAACTTGGTTCTCTTATCCATTAATGCCTTAATTCCTATATCTTCGCCTGATGTGCTCATACGAGTTTGTTGAATAGGTTCCGGTATTTTTACTTGTTCTGAAGGACGAAAACGGGATGCTTCCATGACTTCTGATGTATTTGTCTCCTCTGGTTCATATTGAAAAATCTTGCCTGATTGATCAGTTTTATCCTCAATTCCTGAGGAAACAGAGCCAAATTCATCCTTTTTCTTTCGGAATTTGTCAAACATATCGCTTACCGTTATTGTTATTTTTAATATATAAAAAGTTAATAAGTAAAAAAACTGATTCTGAGAAACTCAGATAGTCTATTGCGCAACCTAAAACAAAATGGTGCAAAGATGAGATTGAGATATATTTAGAGACTTGAATCCTTGGTTCGAGTTGAAGAATAACAAAGTAAACTTACTCCCAATAGTTGAGAACATAATTGGATTAGATCCAATGATGCGATTTGCAGCAATAATAGACCTAAAGGGAAACATATCTGAAGCAATAATGAAAGAAGGCAAAACCTCATTAAAATCTCAAAAAGAAGAGGAACATTTTTGTAAACAGGTAGCTATGAGAAGAAAAATTAGACAACAGTTTGATAAAAGTCTTGGACCGGTAAATTATGTACATATTGAACGACTAAAGATTACTCAAATTGTAGTCTATCCAAAACGCAAGACTGTCTATGTTACAATGGAGCCAAACATGGACATCACACGAAAGCTGGAAATTGTAGAATTAATCAAAAAGAAAACTGCAAAATTATAAAAAATTAAGGAGAATAAATTTCTCCAGATGATAGATTTACTCTGTCGCTGGCTGAGAGGTTCCTTCACCTACATCCGCAATAGCAAAGCGTCCGCCTACCCGTGTAATCTTTATTTTTGCGTTTTGACCTAATTTGCCAGCCTTTGACAAATATTACAAAGCCTTCTACTCTTGCAATACCGTCTCCTTTTCTACTGATTTCAGTTAGGATGCATCACATTCCTTGCCAGTTCTACTGGTTTTGGTCTAATATCATCTTCGAATCTTCTACCGTCTCCATATCTTCTACCTCTGCCATATTCTCGGCTTGGCTTTCACCAAAACCACTGTCGTTAAAGCTCACCGTTACACCTCTTTCTTGGTCAATTATTTTTTTACCATATGAAATACCTACTTGATTTTCTTTCCCCCGCTTCATAATAATTGAAAAATTGACTGTTTCAAGGCCTGAAACTACTGTTCCGCTATGTGTTCCGCTGTGGAATTTCATACTGTCCCTGATAAAACATCGATTCCATAATACCTCATGTCAAAACAACAATACAGATCCGAAATGGGCATCATAGCCGATATCCTAGGCGTAACTATGGATGGAGGAACACAAGGGGTGATCGTCTCAGCCATATCCAGACGAGCAAATCTATCGCATTATGCAGTGCTTGAAAAATGCCAAAAATTGATAGATGCAGGGTTGGTTGAATCGATGAAAGCTGATAGAAACAGGCTTTTTAGGGTCACAGAGAAGGGAATAAGATTCTTTCAGGAATTCCAAAGGTTCCAAGGTGTGATGCAAGGACTTAACCTCAGGTATTAGATATGCATCAGGAATACCAAATGATTGAGGTACAAGAAGCATTGGCAGAAGGAATGCTTTTTGTAAGGATAAATTATATTCTGACAACAATGGTTAGAGCACCAGTTGTAGCAGTATGCTTTCTTTTGCTTACGCTCGCTTCATTTGTCCAATATGCTATGGGTAGCCCTAAATCTCTTGATTTTACAATTTATGCAGATGGAACTACTCACGTTTTCTATCAAACTGATATAGATTCACAGTCACCTGATTTCATGCTAAATGTATATGGTAACAACATTGAAAATCTTGTAGTACAAGATGGGAACGGAACATTACTTTCAAGCAAGGTAAACGCAAGTACCATATCAGTAGCAACTCTGGGAGCTTCTATGATAAAGGTAGATTACGATACTCCTGACTTGATATCAAAAAATGGAAAAACGTGGACTTTTCGTATGAATTCTCCTATTGATTATTCCATACTCTTACCAAAAAATACGGTAATTGTTGGAATGAATATATCACCTCTAGGTATGCAAGTAGTAGATGATCAATCTCTCATATCACTACCAAGCGGTTCATCAGAAATTAGTTACGTCATCGGTGTATTGGGAACAAGCCAGACTGCTACCTTGGCAATCCAAAAAGCTCAAGATTTTATTAATACTGTAAATTCTGCAGGAGTAAAAACTCCTATGGCTCTAACAAAGCTTGAAGAAGCAAGATCAGATTTTAATCAGGGAAAATACTCTGATGCAGAATCTCTTGCAAACTTGGCAAAGAATACTGCTCTTCAAGAACAACAATTTGCTAATTCTATACCTGCTAGTTCATCTAACAATACGTCAATCTATCTCCTGATTGGAGGCATTCTTGCAGCGGGAGTAGCTGGAATCATAATCATGAAAAAAATAAAATCTACTAATGTTGTAACTGCAAGTGAGATTCCAGTAACTAGTGTTTCATTAGACAAGGAAGCAATCTACAAACTTAAACCAGAATTACGACAAGATGACAAGGAGATTATAGCATTTATCTCTGAAAAAGGTGGCCAGGTATTTGAAAGTGAATTACGCAAGAAATTTTTAATGCCGCGCACAACCATGTGGCGCGCTGTTAAACGACTTGAAAGGGAAGATATTGTTGAAATTGAAAAGATTGATCAGCAAAATCTCATTAAACTTCGAAAAACTGAGGAGAATCTAGAATGAAAATCTTACCAATTATCCTATTGGCTTTAGTTGGAACACTAATCTTGAATGGTCCAATTCAATCCTATGCAGATTCTCAACTAGATGCCTTACTACGAATTGCTACACAAGCACGAGATAATCTAAACATGAATATTTCACAAATCAATAATGCTCCTGGTGAAATTACTAGTCTATTCAAACAAGGGTCTAATGAAACTGACGAGCTATCAAAAGCAATAGATAAACAAGATATTGTATCAGCTAGGCAACATTTCCTTTCTGCCATGAATTTCTTTAAAGCCACAAATGATAAAATAAATTCTCTTAATGCAACGGTAGGGAATGATCAACAGCGAGTAGATGATATACAACTACAAAGTGAAATTACAAGATTAGAAAAGTTTGGTCAAACACTTCGAACTATAGCAATAACAAATAATATTAATTTTGACTTTACACCGTTTGATAAATTAATTCAGAAAGCTACACAGGATCTTGATGCTGGAAAAATTACTGAAGCATCAAAGTCGATTGACTCTGCAAACCAGTTTATGATTAATGCTCATGATTCACTTGCAACAGTGGCAAACCAACGAACTTCTGATAAAACCATAACCAAAACCAATTCTACATCACTTGAAAGTCTGAAAGATACTACAAAGATAAAGAAACATATTTCATAGAGTGAAAATCAATAATCACTGTTAACCAGAATCGCTTAAATCAAGCATGTAAAATTGTGAACTAAGAGTTGTGATCTTTCCATCTAAAATTATGACATTGGGTGACTAATTATCAGATATGTACAATTATGGAAAAAGCTTGGCTTCAAAAACTCACTCTTGATATTTGTTCATGGTTAAAATAATGGAATTTGTTCATCTGACATCATCAACAATTACATAAAATTCATATAGATTTTTACCAGAACCAAGGCAGATGGCTTCAAAGCAAATTTCTGCAGGAGTGGGAATCCCGATGATAATAGTAGGTGTTATACTTGCTTTCATTTTAGCACCATTACAAGCAGATCTAAAGGATACAGTAGAATTCGTAGGAAGTCTTATTGGAATCCTGGGAGTATTGATCTTCATAGCAGGATTCTTTTCAAGAAAAGTAACCAAAATTACATCATCCTAAACTTTCAAGATTTCTACATAGACAATAGATTGTACACAAACAAATGTGTTAACGTACATCTCTTCAAATACCTGTAATGGAAAAAACCTGATTCAAATCAATGAGGAAACTTTATGACGTAAGTCTGATTTGTAGTACTAATCTCTTATTGTATTGGCAATTGCCCGTACAAATCGTCTTATTTTTCTAAATCCTGACATTTTAGCAGAATCACTACTGACACGTAAACCACTCATCCATTGTATAATTACCACCTTCTCCCATTCCAAAAATTATACCAGAACAACCTCTAATCTCATGTTTATCATATGATGCCAATAGTCCGATGAAAAGATTATTTTCTCTCAATTTAGCAAATTGATTCCAAGAAATTTTAAAATCATAATAATAAAATTCGCCAGGAGCTAATTCTGGGAACAATACTTGTTCATATGGAATTTTTCCTTCTTCTATTTTCATATCATGTCTTGAAAATATTTCTTCCTTTTGAATAAATAAGGATGTAATATTTTTGGCAGTATTTCCCCCAATATTTTTAATTGCAATCCAAAATTCAACAGAGTCAAGTTTGGGTCTCTGATCTTCTGGAATTTTATCCCATGCTTCATAATTTATACTGGTACCATTTTGCAAATGGACTTTTGTAGGAGAAGGAGCATTAAATGTGATCAAAGGCAGAGATTTATGTTTTAAGACTGTAATATTTTTCTGAACTTGTCTTATGGAATATAACGCATATACTACTATTCCTATTATGAAAATTCCCACAATTGGAAGAAAGAATACATTTTGAAAGAATTTGTCAAATGTTTGTAATACAATTGAGGTTGTTTTTTCTTGGAAATTATGACTCGGGTTTATTTCAAATGAAGTTGTATTTATTATTCCACCTGTTTTTGCAGTTACGACATAAAATGCTGATTCATTCCAAACTGGATCTGATAAAGGTAAAGTAATTTTGTAGTTATTATTTTCATCCAATTTTACTTGAAACAGCCAAACCAGCTCTGCCTTATTATCGAATATTTTTAGATACAATCCATCATATGTGGGATTTTTCACAAATCCGCTTATCTCTACCATGTCTCCTATTTTGTAAAAGGCCTTGTCTGTTTTCACTGATACAGTTGTATTAGCAGAAGACTGGGCAATGGTATGTGGAAAACCGATGAAAGCAATGGTGATTACTGTAATTATTATAACCCAAGTTACTTTTACCATCTTTCTTCTTGTCTATCCCTCATTACTATGTCTTTTAAAATTAACCTCTGAAGATCAGTCTATGTATAGTCCTGTATGATTAATGAGATTAATCATACAGGACTAACTTTCTCTACCCTAAAGTTACTGGTTTTACGTTACTAGTATCTAATTCAAAATAATCTTCAGAAGCTAATTTTAAAAGAATTGGCTACTCAGTGTTTTTTGAGAAATCTGCTTAGAGTTTTTTTCTCTAGATCTTGTAATTTTTCTCGTGGAATAAATGTCCACGGTTGCCATGATTTACTATACTGCATAACATTTTGTTTGGTATTGATCTCATCCAACTCTTGCTTTTTCAAATTTTCTGATGAAAAATCATCATTTGATTTTTGTTGAGTTTCTTCAATATTTGTCGTTTCTACTGGTTTGTGTTCTTTTTCATGTTTAATCTGTTGAAATATTTCTTTCTCAAACAGTTTTTTTTCTGTTTCAGCGTAAGATTGTTTCTGTTGTCTTTGCGTCAACGAAGGAGCAATGGAGGAGTACAGGTTTCCAATATCTCTCTGTTTTTCTTTTTGTATCTCCGTTGCTAGGTTCTTCCTGAGCCCGGTTGAAATATTATTCAGTCTTTCCTGTAATTTACTGATTTTCAGTTGATGCGTATCATTAAAATCATGTGTCATATGTCCTCATGTTTACCATGTCATATTTTACTTAATATGCCTTGAAAACTTATTGTTTTTCAATATTTTAGGTAGCAAGTGGTTCTTCATCTTTTTTTGAATCTTTTGTACCTTGGAACCTACTTTCTATAGTGCCAGAATTGCTTTGTTGCTTAAAATCGACTTCCGATTGGCTAGAGGATCGCACACCTGTATTTTCCATTAATAATTCCCTTGCCACATTCATCACATCGCTATATGCTTGTACTATTTGGGAGATGGAATTTCCTACATTATTGGCAATTAAGTCTGCGTTTGTCATTCTTTCTGAATAGTGTTTTGTTGCATTCTGCAGAGATATTTCTGCCTCAGCAAGTCTTCTAGCGGCAAGATCTTTAAGTTTTCGTGAGGAAATGAGATCACCTCTGACTTTTTCAAGATCAGTTTGTTTTCTTATCAGTGTTCCCTTTAATGATCCACTGGCCTTCTCCGAATCTAACGAATCAAGATCGTGTGTTATCTCTTTTATTCCTTCTATTGCAGTTTTCAATCTGTTCAATTCTTTTTCTAACTCCATCATAATATTTTCATTATTGATAATCCTCCTCTCTGCGGAGTTGATTTCTTCTGAGATTTTTCTTGCCTCTTCTTCATTTTCAACTACTATGGCTTTGAGTGCTGCCGCCTTGGTTTTTTCTTCCATGGAGAATTTTATTGCATCGTCCATAGACTTGATTATAAAATCTAGATAACTTTTCATATCGTATGAAATTTTTATCATGTCTTTTGGTGACAATAACACGTTACCACTATTACTACTGGTACGACTAGTTTCTTCAAAATTTGAACTGCTCATTACTTATATCTATTCATAAGTCGATATTTAATAAGGTTCTGCAATCTTTTGGCTGAAGACTAGTCTATTAAAAAGGGGATCTAACAATCAAATACCGATTTTTGTAGACTCGAGATTTAATTATATAAAAGCCTACATTTCTTTTTCTCATTTCATCTGATTGGTGGATATGCTAAACTTTACTAATAAAGAGAAATTTTGTGCTGAGTGTTAATTTTTTTATTTATGTAAATTAGCCTGTTCCCATTGCTTGATTATATCTTGAACTAGGTTCTTTTCTTTCGAGTCAACATTGAAATCTTCTGCATGAGG
>JBOGQV010000121.1:0-4138 GCA_050749145.1 Nitrosotalea sp.
TAAGATTATTTTTGTATCCCGTCAGATTTTTCAAATAGATAGATTCCATCTAAGAAAACTCTGTGATCTTTGTTTTTGACTTTGGTGTTTTGTTGTAGAGCACCTGCAGTCTGTGATACGTCAGTCAACACAGGTCCAGTGATGATAACATCATCGCCTTTTGGAACTACTTTGGTTTCACCAAATATTCTTGAAACACGTGCTGCACGTTCACCTTGGAAATTCTCCACATGTATTGAACCATCTTTTACCTTTACAGTGATTGGAAAGTGTGCATATACGATTTTCATTTTAAAAGTATAGCCACTTTGTACACCTTTGAATAATGTGTTGATTATTGATTCTGAAGTCTTGAATATTGCATAATCTCTTTTACGCATACCGACTGATTTTAGAAGTACGTTTTTTCCTTCGATTTGTAAATCTACAGGTATTTTTTTGAATGTCTTTCTTGTCTTTCCTAGTGGACCTTGGACATATAATATTTTATGACTTACAGATGCCTTGACAGTATCAGGAATTGGTATTGACACTTCATGGATTTCGGTTGTTTTAGTAGACAAATCCTATCAATAGCCCTCCCAAGCCACTCTTAATTGCCTCATGATGCGACATTACTCCTTGATTTGTAGTTACAATCAACATACCACGTGAGTATGATGGCAGGTATTGTTGCTCCCATTTAGCATAACCATCTTTTTTTACTTTGAATCTAGGTGTGATTGCACCACATTTTGTGATATTTGCCAATAGTTGAATCTAGAACTTGCCGCCCTTTTTGTCATCTACGTGTTCAAATTCACCGATGTAATTGTGATGTTGTAGCGTCTTGAGTACATCAGTTGCAAGTCTTGAAGTAGGCAATACGACACATTCTCCTTTTCTTCTTGCCTCTGTGTTGTATAGTGTTACAAACATGTTTGCTAGAATATTAGTTGCTGGCATATCTATCTCACTTGAACTTCCTAAACCCTAACGAGTCTGCAACTTCTCTGAAACATCGTCTGCAAAGATCTAGATCATATTTTTGAATTACTGCATTATAGTCACCGCATCTTTTACACCATCGAGAACCTTTTCCAAATTTATGGACTGTTCTTCCTGTTACTTTGTAATCACGATTCTTCATGTTATACTACCTGAATCCCAAACTCACGGGTTAGAAATGCTTTTGCTTCTTCTGAAGTAATGATGTGAGTTTTACCTACACTTGCCTTGTGTTTGCTTCTCAATCTGATACTAAAACCTGGTCTTGTAAGTGAAATTGAAATATCAAGGCCCAAGATTCCGTCTTGTGGATCGTATTTTACTCCAGGAATATCGATATGCTCTTTGATACCAAATGAAAGATTACCAAAGTTGTCAAAGGATGATCCTTTCATTTGATTGCCCTTTGCTGCAAATAATCTCTTGATTAGCGCAATTGCTGGCTCGTTTCTTATTGTAACTGCAACACCTATTGGTTCTCCCTTGTGTACTCCCCAGTCACGTTGAGTAGCTTTTGCAAATCTTGGAGATGGTTGTTGGCCAGAGATGTGCTGTAGTGCACGTTTTGCTTTTTCGATTGGTTCACCAGATTTACCTACACCCATGTTCAAAACTACTTTAGCAATTGAAATTTTCTTCATTGGAGATTCTGTTTGTTGTGCCATATCTATCACTGAATTTGTATGACAGGTTTGTCTTTTCCTACTGCCATTACCAGGTTTGCTGGAATTTCGATTTGTCTTTCGCCCAAGTCAACATCTGCTCTTTTTGGCAAGATGAATGTTCCTGATTTTAGTTCTACGAGTTTACCCATACGTCCTGCGTTTACTCCACTTGTGATCATAACTTGTACTCCTTTTTCAAGAGGTATAACATCTAGAATTTTTGTTCCAGGTACTTCAACTACACATGTATCTCCTACACTTACCTTGGTGTCAGAAATTAGTGTTCTTCCATCGTGGAATCCGAGTTGAGTTTTCTTGCCCGCGATTGTTACCTTTTTGGTTACTTTGAGTAATTTCTTTGATTTTTCAGAAGAATTAATCTTGATTGGCTTTAATACAGTCAAATCTTTTGGAACAAGTCTGTAAACATCAGGAACTCCATCTAGTTCTACTACATCCATCAAACCAATTCCATGATGAAGTGAGTTTCTTACAACACCATCTACTTTGACTTTACCACCATAGATTACAGATTTTGCTTCTCTAAGTGAAGTTGCAAGTTTTAGTGTGTCTCTGATAAATACTGCAGTTGGGATGGATACGTCTTTTTTATGACCACCCGGCTTGACTGTAATTACAAACCTCTTGTCTTTTCTAGTAATTCCCCAGAAAAGTGGAGCCATTTGTCGTTTTAGTTTTTTACTGCCAGAAATGCTAACCATTACTTAGTCCCCTTCTTTTCAGTTTTAGATTTGTTTTTTTTATCATCTACTTTTACTTCCTTTGGTTTTTCCTTGCTAACCTCTTTTTGTTCTTTTGGTTTTGTCTCCTTTGGTTTTGCTTCTTTAGTTTCAGCTGGAGCACTTTTTGCAGGCTTTGGTCTTTGTCCTTCTAGTCTGTTTTGTCTCCACTTGTCTTCAAGATTCAATGAAGTGATGATTACGTTTGATGGATGAATGTAAATGTCGACATTTCCGCCTTTGAGTTTTTCTCGTTTGATACCTTCTATTGCAATGCCTCTTTTTTCAGTAGATACTTTGGTAACTTTACCTTCAATTCCCTTGAATTCTCCTCGCAATACCTTGACGCTATCGCCTTCTACAACACGCAAGCTTTTGCAATGATATTTTTCTTTAAGATCTTTAGCAAGATGTGAACCTAATTGTTTGCTAAGTAGATGTGCTGAAGCAGTGTAAAGCATTCTTTTTCTGATTGTTGTTGGTTTCATTTTTTATACCACCATCGATGCCAAGTTTGCAATTCTTGGATATTTTTCTGCTGCCTCTACTGCTACTGGTCCCTTGATTTCAGTACCCTTGATTTCACCTTCAGGTGTTACAAGAACAGCTGCATTGTCTTCAAATGTTACTCGTACTCCGCTTAATCTTCTTACGGCATACTTTTGTCTAACAATAACTGCACCAAATATCTGTCCTCTTAGTTCACCAGGACCTTTCTTTACTACAACGTTACAAAAGTCACCAACTGCGGCTGCAGGATAACGAGCAACTCTAGTCTTTGTCTTTTGAACCATCACAATTTCTAAAATCTTTGCACCAGTGTTATCTGCGCATACAACTTGAGCTCCTAATGGAAGTGCTCTTGTAACATATGGACGGAATTCTTGTACTCCTTTTGCAGATACTGCACGACTCTTTGTTGCGCCCATTAGGATACTACCTCAACTACAACAAAAGAGACACTCTTTGAGATGGGTCTGCATTCAGCAGTAAGAACAATATCGCCTTCTTTTACATCGATACACTGAGGTCTATGTGCATGCAATTTGCTCTGGCTACGTGCATATCTCTTGTATTTGATATCTAATCTTGGAAATTCTTGTTGTACCACAACTGTTTTTGGTGCTCTTGCACTAACCACTTTGCCTTGAACAAGTTTACCCCTGATACTTAGAACGCCGTGGAATGGACAAAGGTCATCATCACACTCTGTCTTTGGTGTCTTGACTTGAAGTCCAATATTTTTGGTCATGCTTTTACTCCAATTCTTTCATAAGATCTTTTTGCAATTGTTTTTCCATCTACGATGGCAGTTCCACCATTGAGGATAAATTGCCAGGTTGAATTCGATTTTGGCATTAGTTTTACGCCAGTGCTGGTTTGAATTGAGAACATTGATTTTGTTTCATTAACTATTTTTCCGTGCAAACCAATTACTTGTAAATTGCTAGATTGCACAATAGATGTTTCAAGTCCAATTAGCTCATGGCGTGTAATATTTTCAATTGTAATCATTTGGTTTTCATCTCATTTAGTCTAGTTAATACTCTTGCGATATCTCTTCGAAGAGGCTTTACCTTTCCACTGTCTTTACGTAGTGTTCCTTTAGATGCTTCAATCTTTAGTTTTGTCAAGTCTGCACGTAATTGCACCAATCTATCTTTAAGATCAGTTTCATTGAACTCTCGAACTGTTTTCATCTTTATGCGGGCCATTACTTGAGCTCCTCCTCTACTTCTTCAAATG
>JBOGQV010000122.1:0-2031 GCA_050749145.1 Nitrosotalea sp.
TTGGCTTTTGATCTTTTCTGTCTCCCTTCTTTTGTCCGTCTTTCTTTCCAGCCTCGGCTGTCTGTGACTTTTCTGCCTGTGCTGGAGATTGCTTCTTGCCGCCGCCCATGGTGCATCTTTTTTTCTCCTATTTATAAACGAACAAAATGACGCCGAAAGAACAAGGTGTAGGGGTGTGATACATACACAGGTATGTATTCACGATATGGAAATAAAATCAAGTATGCAAGTAGTTGAAGTATCCTTGGACGAAATGTGGAGTGTCATTGAAGCATTTGGAATCAAACGTGAATTACTTGATCCACGAAATAGGCTGTCTTATAGAACCATTCATGACCTATACTTGACAATAAAAATCAGAAAATCATTAGCTGATTTTGAATCTGCATAGGTAATCCCAAGAAAAGAATTTTTGTTTATAAGTATTAGAGACACCCAAAGGTCAAGTTTTGAGAAATACTAAATACTAGAAAAAGTTGTTTGTGTATCATGGGCCTCGATATGATAGAAGAAAAGAACCTAAATGACATCATAACCTATTCTTTGGACTATCCAAAAATGGTCATATCAGAAGCAAAGGAATGGCCTGTTACAAACATTGAAGACTTTGCAACTGGATTATACGTAGGATACATTGGCGGAGTCTTCTTTGATGGATTTCTCAAGAGAAACAAGAGGTTCTTGGATTCTGAAGAATACTCGGACTTTCATGGAATAATTTCAAAGCGAACTACAGAAATCAAGTTAAAGATCCAGGCACATCTTCACAAGAAATAACTTCTTTTATCCTCCGCGTGTCAATAATCCTAAGATGAAATTTTCTCTTGTTGCAGATACGCTAAGTTACATGGAAAATACCACAAAGAGATTAGAGCTTACACAACACCTGGTAGACCTTTTTAAAATTACACCACCTGATATTATCCCAAAAGTTGTCTACTTGCTCCAGGGAAAACTGAGGCCTGACCACGAGGGAGTAGAAATTGGCATTGCAGAAAAGATTGCAATTAAGGCACTTTCAAAATCATCTGGAATTTCAATTAAAAAAATCGAGGAAGAGTATAACGATACTGGAGACTTTGGACAGGTAGCATCAAAGATACTAGAGCAAAAAACCCAGACAACTTTTTTGAGTGAAAACATTACAGTTGAACGAGTCTATGAGACACTATACAAAATTGCCGAGCTAAAAGGCGCAAGGTCTCAAGACATGAAGATGAAATACATCTCAAGCCTTCTAAATGACGCCACTCCAACAGAGGGTGGATTTATTGCAAAAATAATAACATCAAATCTCAGGCTTGGAATTGCTGACTATACAATACTTGATGCACTATCCATTGCATATACCGGTTCTAAAGAAAACAGGCCGGCACTAGAACATGCGTATAATGTCTGCAGTGATTTGGGCAAAGTTTCATTTGCAGTATCAAAAAATGGACTGGACGCCCTGAGAGATTTTCAAGTTACAATATTTAGTCCGATTCGACCAATGCTTGCTGAAAGGGTAAAGAGTCCACAAGAGGCCCATGAAAAAATGGGATCAGAGTTTGCATCAGAATACAAGCTTGACGGCGAGCGAGTCCAGGTCCACAGACAGGGAGAAAAAATTGTCCTGTATTCTCGCAGCCTTGAAAACATTACAAGTTACTATCCAGATATAGTAGAAAACATTGGCAAGGCGTTAAAGTCAGATGAAATTATTTTAGAAGCTGAAGCCGTTGCAATAAACGATGACACTGGAGAATTTTTACCATTCCAGGAATTGATGCATAGGCGACGCAAATACAAAATTGCTCAAGCAGTACAAGAATATCCAATCACTGTAAACTTTTTTGATGTTTTACTGGTTAACAAGAAAAGCTGCCTTGACTTGCCATATACAGAAAGAAGAAAACTTCTCGAGAAAAATGTAACAGAAGATCCTTTTGCCAAAGTCATGCCAATGGTTCTTGTAAAATCAGACAGCGAAGTCGAAGACAGTTTGGAAAATGCAATAAACTCTGGATGTGAGGGAATAATGCTAAAGCA
>JBOGQV010000123.1:0-6980 GCA_050749145.1 Nitrosotalea sp.
GCTGAACTTGATGCTGCATTGGTAGGAGAAGCAGGCAAGCTCAAGATAACTGGAGGCAGTGACAAGTCTGGAGTTCCACTACGAGCAGACATTCATGGTGGTGCACGAAAATATATTTTATTATCACAAGGTGTTGGATTACGAGATGCTGAAAAGGGACAACGAATTCGCAAACTTGTAAGAGGAAATACAATAACAGAAGAAGTCTATCAGCTAAATTGTTTTTATGACGGAGAACTCAAGGTAGAAGAAAAACCAGCTGAAGGACAAGAAAAAGAATCTGCCGAGAAAAAGGCATAGGTTAACATATTAGCTTTTCTTAGCTTGTACGTGCACTGGAAAGAGACTCTTCCTGATTGGTATGTAAAAAAATATGGATACCAACCATGTGTTAACATTGGAACTGCAGGTCATGTTGATCATGGAAAAACTACTCTCATCCAAGCTTTGACTGGTGTGTGGACTAGTGCACACAGCGAAGAACTCAAACGAGGAATTACAATAAAAGTTGGTTATGCAGATGCTGCGTTTTACAAATGTAAAAGCTGTGAAGTTCCACTGGGTTACTCTGTAACACCAAAATGTAACAATTGTGGAAAGGAAAGTGAATTATCCCGTGTTGTCAGTTTTGTAGATAGTCCTGGTCATGAAAGTCTGATGGCAAACATGTTGTCGGGGTCTGCCTTGATAGACGGAGCAATGCTTCTTGTGGCAGCCAATGAAAAGGTTCCACAGCCGCAGACCAAGGAACACCTGCTTGCATTGCAAACACTTGGAATAAAGCAAGTTGTTATCGTTCAAAACAAAGTCGATTTGATATCTTATGAGCAAGCCATGGAAAATTATTCAGATATAGTAAAGTTTGTCAAGGGGACAAGTGCTGCAAAAGCCCCAATCATTCCGATCTCTGCTCAATCCAAATTAAACATTGATGCACTAATAGGTGCTATAGAAACTTCGATACCGACTCCTGAACGTGATGACAAAAAAGATACTGTCATGCATGTACTGAGATCATTTGACATCAACAAGCCTGGAACCAAAATTAAGGACATCAAAGGCGGAGTTATTGGAGGCAGCATCATACAAGGAATATTCAAGGCAGGAGATGAAATTGAGATAAAGCCTGGTCTGGCCAATGAAAAGACTGGAAAATACGAATCAATCTTTACAGAGATTGCATCTCTCGGAACTGGTGCAGGTATAGTAAAGGAAGTAAAGGCTGGTGGGTTGATTGCGCTTGCAACTAAACTTGATCCTGCCATGACCCGAAGTGATTCTTTGATAGGCTCTGTAATAGGCAAACCCGGTACACTGCCAGAAAATTCTTACAATGCAAAAATTGAGGTAAATCTATTTGATACTGCGGTTGGCTCTGGTGAAGAAATAAAAGTTTCAGCAATACAGACAGGAGAATCCCTGAGACTCAGTCTCGGAACTGCTCCACTATTGTCCAAAGTAACAAGTGTGAGGGGTAAGACAGTGGAGTTACAGTTCAAAAGACCTGTATGCATTTTTGAGAACAGCAAAGTGGCAATAAGTCGAAGAATTTCTGAGCGTTGGAGACTAATTGGTGCTGGTGTATCAAGTGGTTAAAATCATCTGTGACTCTAGTTTTCTCATAATTCTTGCTTCAAGAAGGATAAAAAATATCTCAAGCGTGGAAACTGAAATTGGTTCATTAGAATATGTAGTGCCAAACATGGTTGTAAAGGAACTAGAAAAAATAACCATGGACAATAAAAAAAAAGCTCTGCTGAAAACGCATTAAAAATTATCAAGAATTTTCAAACAGTCACAATATCGGGAAAATCTGTTGATGATGCCTTGGTTTCTTACGTGAAAGCGAATGGAGGTATAGTGGCTACCATTGATGCTGAGCTTAAAACAAGAATAAAAAAAAGTGGTGGTTCTATTCTTTCAGTTGCAAGTGACAAGATTGTACTTGAGCCAAGTAAGCTTTAATTTTGGCAAAACGAGATTTGAATTATGTTTGAATACAAGGGAATAAAGATAAAGTGGCTTGGTCATGATTCTTTCAGTCTTGTTGGTAATGTAAAAATCATAATTGATCCATATAAGATAACAAAACAAGAAAAGGCAGACTTGATTTTAATCTCACATAATCATTTTGATCATCTTAGTGTGGATGATCTAAAGAACATCTCAACAAAAGATACTGTCATTGTTGCTGCAAACGAATGCATTGCGATGCTGACAGGATTTTCATTTAAAGAAAAGATTGGAATCTCTCCGGGTCAGGAAAAGACTGTACTGGGAGTCAAGATCAAATCCATTCCAGCATATAATCTGGATAAAATAAATCCTGATACCAAAAAGCCATTTCATCCAAAAGAAGACAATAAAGTGGGCTTCTTGTTTGAACTAAATGGTGTTACCATATACCACACTGGTGATACTGATCTAATTTTAGACATGTCTGATCTAAGACCTGACATTGCGTTGGTGCCTGTTAGTGGAACCTATGTGATGACAGCACAGGAAGCCGCCAAAGCTATAGAAAAGATCAAGCCAAAGATTGCAATTCCAATGCATTATGGAGTAATTGTTGGCAGTGAGAAAGATGCTCATGACTTTAAGCAGTTGGTAAAATCATGTGAGGTTCAAATACTCACAAAAGAGTAATAAACAGAGTAAATTCAATCAAAAACTAGTTTGATACAAGATGCCAAACTGTTCTCAGTAAGAAAATTTGACTTTCACTTAAGGCATCTGCTTGTAATTGGAATTCTTATAATTTCATTTTCTATTTCTGCACTAGTTAGATCCCAGGCTGCTGATTATGGATTTCAATTAAACGAGTTTGATCCATTCTTTAATTACAGAGCAACGCAGTATCTTGTAGATAATGGACTAAACGCGTATGTTCACTGGCATGATGACATGAGCTGGTATCCATCTGGAAGAGATGTCTTTGCAACAGCCCAAGTGCCATTGCATGTGACTGATGCAGTTTTGTATAAAATATTTGGCGGTGGAATGAGCCTTTACGACTTTACAATAATTTTTCCCGTAGTTTTCGGTTCCATGACTGCAGTAGTAATATTTGCGCTAGTGCGTGTCTTGGGGGGTACCAGTGCAGGTCTATTTGCTTCTCTTTTCTTTGCATTGTCACCGCCTATCATAGTTAGGGGAACAATTGGATGGTTCAAGTCTGAACCTCTAGGTTTGTTTTATGGGTTGTTGGGAGTCTACCTGTTTCTAAGTGGAATAAAATCTGAAAACAAGAAAATTGCTATATCAAAACTAGTAGGTGGTGGATTCTTTCTTGCTGTAGGTTTTGCATCATGGGGAGGAATAGAGTTCTTCCTGCTTCCTTTGGGCTTGTTCTTTATTGCTCTGCCTTTCATACGAAAAGATCACAATTTCCTGCTTTGGGCAGTTCCATTGTTTGTGGCAGTAACCATGCTAATATCTGGAGGTCTCTTTGCAAGGCCAGGTCCAACTTTTGTATTTGGTATGAGAGGATTTGCGATGATTGGACCGGCTATACTGCTTGTCGTAATAATCTTAGTTCAGAAATATAGCAAAGAACAGCATCGTATACGTAATAGTCTTTTAGCATTAACTGCCTTGATAATAATTGGAGTTGTGGTATTATCTGCAGGATCTCTGGGTTCTGCAAGTTTCCGTTATCTGAATGCGATGAACCCATTCCTGACATCAGAAGATCCTCTTGTTGACTCTGTTGCAGAGCATGCTACTCCAACACTTGCGCAAAACTTTAGCTATTTCTCTGTGCTTATGTTGTTTGCAGGTCTTGGAATATGGCTTGTATTTAGAAAAAGAAATGGAGATCCAAATGAATCAAGATTTTCTATTAGAAATGAGATGATTGTGTTTGCTTTGATCATAGGAATAGTTGGAGCGTATTCAGGTTCGACTTTCTCTAGATTGGAATTGCTTACTGCAACTTCTGTGATTATACTTTCATCTATAGGACTTGCTATTCTAATCAAAGATATTCTGAAACGTCAAAACACTCCGGTCAAATTTGTTGAATCATCAAAAAAAGGAACTGGCTCAAAGAAAGAAATTCCTACAAAGAAATCAAGCGAATTGCTTGGAAGAATTCCAAAGATAGCATTTGTTGCAGTAATTGTGGCATTACTACTGGTTCCTACATTGTATCCAGTAAATGCAAACTGGATAACAATAACAAAATCTCCACCTACAATTCTTAATGGGGGATCAAACTTTGCCATCTCAACTAGTGACTGGCCAGATGCACTAAACTGGATTAAAAATAATACTCCAAAAGATTCTGTGGTTGCCTCATGGTGGGATTATGGATACTGGGTACAGACTCTGGGAGAACGAAAGACACTTGCTGATAATTCCACTGTTGATACAAATATTATTGCTAACATTGCAAGAATGTTACTAGATTCTCCTGATGACGCATGGAAGGCATTGAAGAATATGGGAGCAAACTATGTTCTAGTCTATGTTGTAGGCCAAAAGTTTGTTTCAAACGGTCAAGACCTTTACATACTTGGAGGCGGAGGAGATGAAAGCAAGAAACAATGGTTCATGAAGATAGGTGGTCTTGATTCAACCAAATTCCTACAAGATGATTCCTTTACACCCACTGATTATTTCTGGAGCAACACTTTGCTTGGGAAAATGTTCCCGTTTACTCCGTTGACATACTATGATCCAAACACTCACAATGAATCGCCTACCTATACCACGGGCTATACTGCAATTTACTCTAAAACCGTCAAGTATGATGCAAACAGCAATGGCCCACTGCGTCTAGTGTATTCGTCTCCAAGCTTGGACCGAAAAGATTCAGGTGTGTTTTCAGGAGTATTGATCTATCAAGTAAATCCGGATTACAAATCATCGATAACATCAACAACTACTCCTTCTAGCACCTCCCAAGGAAACAGCTCAACTACGATAACACCTACAGCAACCACACCTAGCGGTGGAAACATTGCAGTGATAAATACAAAGTTTGGAGATATCAAATTTAGATTATTTGACAGTGTGGCACCGCAAACAACTGCCAACTTTATCAAACTTGCCAATTCTGGTTTCTATAACAAAACTGTATTTCATAGAATAATGCCGGGATTTGTGATACAGGGCGGTGATCCAAATACTATAACAGGTGACAGAAGCACATGGGGTCTTGGAGATGCAGGACATACAATTCCGCCAGAATTTAGTTCCACCTTGAATTTCACAAAGTACATGGTAGGTATGGCACGTGGCTCTGACGTTAACAGTGGAAGTTCTCAATTCTTCATTACAGTCGGAGATGCACCATGGCTAAATGACCAGTACACTCTATTTGGTCAAGTTGTATCAGGTCAAGATGTTGTAGATAAAATTGCATCATTGAAAACTGATCCAACTACTAATCAACCAGTAGATGCTGAGACTGCACGTGTGACAACAATCACCATAGAATCATCCAACAGTACGATAAAATAAAATCAATAACTACTTGTATCTGTCAGAGATGCGATATCTTGCATACTTGTCATCTGGAGAATATTTTCCTGGATGAACAGTAGCAGTCTGGTGTCCGCACTTGGGACACTCGTCTTTTAGTGTGTATCTTTTACACTCTGTACATTTTCTCATCTGAAAGTGCATGTTAACCTTCTCTTGTCTTCTTTGACTCTTCTCTTGTGAACTTGAAAGTGCCGCCTTTCTTCTCTATTGCATCTTGAACCGAGGAAAGAATTGGCTTGAGTTCCTTTTCAGCTTCTTTAAAGTTTGGAGCGGTAAGTGTGATACGATATTTGGGAGCTCCAATGTATGTCACAGAGATCTCCTTCTTGTTTGCAGTTGAATCAATTAATGCAGACTTGATTATTTCTATACCGTTTGACTTGTTGCAGGTAAGCTCAAAAATCCCGCGTATCTCAACGTGGGGAACCTGAATCTTGGAGCCAAGCTCGGCAATCACCGTCAGTGCCTTTGAAGGAATATTGAGGTTGTCTAGAATGGATATGCCCTTGGCTGAAACTTCGGAAAATGCATCATAGACTGAGCCAAATTTCTCTACTAGTACATTTTCTAGTTTTCCCATCTCAGACTCGGACAAACTAATGCGGGATTTTAGATTCTCGATTAATGCTTCTTCTTTTTCACCGCGTTTTATCTCTAAAAGTTTCTTCTTTTTTTGATCAGATGATACCTGTTTTAATGACAAATCTATTTCGGATCTTCTGGGGTCTACACGTTTTACAAGTAAAACTTTTTTCTCTCCCACCTTGAGAAATTTTGCTACATTTCTAATCCAACCTGTGGCAATTTCTGATACATGCAAGAATCCCTGAATCTTGTTGAACTCATCAAGTGAGACATATGCTCCTTGATCCACTATCCTTGATACTGTAGCAATCACAATCTCTCCCACTTCTGGAAAATCTTGGACGGTTGTTGTCATGGCTTTCAAAATTATTGTACTTAATTTAATGTTGTTGCCTAAAAATCGATTCCTTTTTTTGCTTTTATTCCAGATTTGAATGGATGTTTTATTTCCTTCATTTCAGTAACCAGATCTGCCTTTTCTATCACTTCGTCCTTGACATGATTTCCTGTCAGAACCAAGTTTACATCATCAGGTTTGTTTGAAATAATTTCTAAGACATCTTTTAGATTTATCAGACCAAGATTTACTGCATAATTTATCTCGTCAAGTATCACAATGTTATAATTCTTTGAGTTGATTTTTTCCTGTGCAATCTTGAGCGCTTCCTCTGCAACTTTTTTATGATCTTCAATAGGACTCTTGTCGTCTAGTATTCCAACAAAGCCTTTGCCAACTGCAGTGAGTTCAAACTCTGGCTCTAGTCTCTTTGATGAAGTCATTTCTCCATAGTGCCATGAACCCTTGATGAACTGTATCATGCAAACCTTGTGATCATATCCTATTGCACGCAGAGCCATTCCAAGTGCAGCTGTTGTTTTTCCCTTTCCCTTTCCTGTGTATACTA
>JBOGQV010000124.1:0-2617 GCA_050749145.1 Nitrosotalea sp.
CAAGTCAAGTGTCTCGCCTTGTTTTTTGTCAGACTTGAATATTTCAACTATTTTTAGAATTGTTGGAATTACTCTTTTTGCTGGAACCTTGGTACAAATGTGTCCAAGTGTAGTGTCCTCATCAGCCCGTCCTCCAAGTGACATGGTATACAATGGATACATGTCTTTTCCAAGTCTTCCTCCACCACCATAGAATCCAATTGTTGCAATTTCATGTTGGCCACAAGAGTTTGGACATCCACTTATCTTGATAGTTGAATTTCTCAGATCATCGTCTTCGTCAATTTTTAATTCGATGAATTTTCTTTGTACTTCTTTTGCAAGCCTATGAGAGTTTGTTAGTGCCAAGTTGCATGAAGTTGTTCCAGAACATCCGACAACAGATGCCATTGTAAGCGCACCAGGATTTGCCAATCCTACCTCTAGAAGCTTTGAGTATATTCGTGGAAGATCTTCATCTCGTATCCATCGAAATACCATATCTTGGGTAAAGCCATTTCTTATCTGGCCGTCTGCGGTAAACTCTCTTGCCATCTCTGCAATAGCCCTCAACTGTGTTGATGTTACATCACCTGACTCTAGTGTAAGAAATGCAGAGCTAAAGCCTGGCTGCTTTTGTTTGAAAGTGTTAGACTTTTTCCATCTTGCAAATCCTTGCGGAATAGATGGCATCTCAGAACTGATGGATATCTTTCGCAAGACATCAGGGGTCTTGTCGACTTCAAGTTTTATCAAAATTGATATGAGCATCTTTAGCATTGTTCTTTCTTTTAGTACCAAGTTTTGGAATTTTTCCCAACCCATCTCGTTTACAAGATAACGCATTCTTGCTCTTGCCATGTTATCTCGATTTCCAAGTCTGTCAAATATTCTAATTACTGAAACTATGGTATGCAACAATTCATCCTCTGAAGTAAATTGTTCTAGCTGATGACCTACAAAGGATTGTGCACCAAGTCCACCACCTAGGAATACTTTGAATCCACGTTGTGGCTTGCCGTTTATTTCTACAATTTGTGGAATTAGTCCGATGTCAACCATTCTTGCCATGCCGTGTTTTTCACAACAGGTAAAGTTTATCTTGAATTTTCTTGGAAGTGATTGGCACATTGGATTTCGTAAAAGGAATTTTGTTGCAGCAACTGCGTAAGGAGTAGGATCAAAGATTTCATCTGGACACACACCTGCAAGAGGACTGCACATTATACTGCGTACAGAATTGCCACATGCTTCTCTTGTTGTCATGCCTGCTTCTGCAAGACCTCTGAGAACCTCAGATACATCTTCTAGTGCAACCCAGTGGAGTTGAAAGTTTTGTCTGGTGGATACATGTGCACTACCTATAGAAAATTGCTCACTGAGATCTGCAACTTTTTCTAGTTGTTCTGCATAAACTTCGCCTGCTGGAAGCTTTAGTCTTATCATGCTATAATCATCAGTCATTCTGCTGCCATAGGCGCCATGCTGCAGTCTGAATCGTCTAAAATCATCACGGTTAAGTTTCCCTTGGCGATACTGTTTTACTAGTTCAGAGAATCTTTCAGCCTCTTCTAATCGTCCCCAGTTTACCTTATGTGTTGGGGCATTGTCCGGTTTTGACTGGTTAACGCTTGTATTGCTCAATTATTCTTGCTAGTCTCCAGAACGCATATAAATTTTGTATTATGGGAATTTTCGCTAAATTCAGTATGATTATGGCAAAAGTTGCATATTTTGTCTACAACTAGTCTAGAAAAAATTGGTTAGTTGCACATAACCAGAAAAGAGTTAAATGATGACCGACAAGAAAAAAATAACGTGTCAGATAAAATTAGTCTTGCACTAGTCGGCATTGGCAACGTATCCATTACACTTGTAAAAGGTTTTGAGTTTTACAAAAATTCTACGGACGGTTTGTGGCATCCAAAAATAGGAGGATTGGCACTGAGCGATTTCACAGTTACTGCAGCATATGACATTGATTCATCAAAGATTGGCAAGAACTTGTCAAGTCTGATAAAAGGCTCCAAATCAGACTTTGGAGGCATTACAGTCCAGCCAGGAATTTCAGATGATGTTACGCCTTCACACATTTCACAAAGCGGACAAGTAAAAACATCAAGCTATGACGAGTTTGTAAATTCGCTCAAAAAAGCAAAGCCAGATTTTGTTGTAAATCTAATCTCTTCTGGAATGGAAAAAAGCGGTGAAAAATATGCAAAAGCTGCACTTGACGCAGGTTGTTCTTTTTTTAATGCGACATCTGCCAAGACTGCCACAGAGCAGACAAGAAAGGCGTTTGAGTCAAAAGGATTACTGATATTAGGTGATGACCTGATGAGCCAGTTTGGTGGAACTGCATTTCATCGTGGCATGATAGATTTCATGGCAAGCCGTGGCATTTTATTGCAAAAGGCGTACCAGCTTGATGTTGGAGGCAACCAAGATACACAGAGTACCATGGCAGAAGAGACAAGAGAAAGAAAGAGACAGATAAAGACAGATTCTATTGCAATCGAATCCCCAATTCCTTTCAAGTCTACTGCAGGTACAACAGAATATGCAGAACAGCTTGGAGATTCTAGAGTTAGTTACTATTGGATGGAGGCAAAGGGCTTTTTGGGTTCTCCAGTTGAGC
>JBOGQV010000125.1:0-5764 GCA_050749145.1 Nitrosotalea sp.
CTGTACCAGAATTTGGTCCAGTAGCATCAATAGTTCTTGCAATTGCTGTTATGAGCATGGTAGTATTTGCTGCAAAGACTAGAGGAATTCCAAAATTCTAAACTTAACCCTAACTTTCTTTTTATTATTTTTAAGAACCTAATTGTGGCTTTACTGTAGATAATGATATGGCATGATCATCAATTAAGACTCCCACTCCAACTGACACATCTTTTATCCTGATCACAATTTTTGTCAAGTCGTTATCTGAAAGACTATATTGTTTTGCAAGTGCATTTTTTACTTTCATTTCAGTATCTGATATCTGATTCAGGCCTGATGGTACCGAAATATCCAAAGTTTTTTGCATCATATTAGAGGGAATCTTTCCACTTTCATCCTGTATTATATAAAATGAAATCTTATCCACAATTACTTCATGGGGAAGAGTATCCAAAGCATTTGCAGTATAAAATACTTGAACATCTAACATATTGATGTCATTTGAAGTGCCTGACATGGTCATTCCTTCATTAAATGTAGAATCCAGTGGAACGTTGATGATAGTGAATCCCTCTATGAAATTTTCATTATTATTTCCAAGTGTAGTTCTGATATCCTGACAGGTTATACTCTTTGATGTTTCTGAATTCATCTTCAATAAAATGGCGTTTGAACTAGGACCATTGTTTAACACAGCATTCCAAAGAACTTGAGTCTGGAATTTTTGCTTATTAAATAAACTAATGTCTGTATCGTAATGCCCGGGTCGTAGTGGTCCCTCTCCTGCGTATATTGAGCCACACTCAAACTTGGTTGTATATGTAACACTTCTTGCAGATGCTGAAAATGCTGCAGCATTATTAGTAGGT
The DNA here is from genome assembly GCA_050749145.1 of Nitrosotalea sp. Classification (GTDB taxonomy): domain Archaea; phylum Thermoproteota; class Nitrososphaeria; order Nitrososphaerales; family Nitrosopumilaceae; genus Nitrosotalea. Next base: position 852 of record JBOGQV010000125.1, read on the forward strand.
AAATCGGTAAAAGTAGTGACACCCGATGAATTATTCACTTGAACTGCTTTCTGGATTTGATCAACACTGTATCCCGGTGTAGTACTTGTTTGAATTATGTTATAATTTCCATTTTTTATTCCTGATAAAGTAATTACGCCATCTTTGTCTTTCTCAGTGTCATCAGCAGAGTTGTCTGTAGCTGTATAATTTCCTGTACCGGTAAATGGATTTGGTGATATTACAAATTGGCCACCTCCAATGAGTTTGTTATCATTGGAAAGCGAAATTATTGTAAGTGATGAACTTTGTGCAAATACTGTATTTTCTGTATGATAAATCCCTGAACTTGATATGATATATAACACTGATATGATAACTGATACCGCAAAAATAGATGATATTTTTGACCATCTTTTCATTTCATAATTTTATCTTATCTTGTTAATAATTTTATGTTAAAACCTGATTGATGCTCAAGAATTAAATAGGTTGCAGACTTTTTTTAATTAATGCAATTTTATGCCAAGACTATATTATCACTGGTTCTTGGTCTGATAGTTATATCATCTGCAGTTCCATTTATTCCACAAAAAGCATATGGTGACGGTTTTACTCAAGAAAATGTTCAAGCAAGCATTGGAAATAGAGTAATTACAGCTTTCATTAAACTCAATCCTCCAATTATAACATCTGATACATCAGTAGACAAGACTTTGCAGTTTAGATTTTTTGATGCAAATACCAATACTACAATAAACAATGTTTCATTTTTTATTAATGCAACCAAGGGAGACAAAATCTTGATGCATGAATTATTTTATACTCACACAGGATATCTTACAATAAAATTCCAACCTGGTGGTGAAAATGGAAAATATACTGTATATGGTGATCCTGATCCAGTGTTGGGCGGACTGGGATCCCAAACTGACGAGGTAACAGTTGCAGGGCCCATACTTCAAGAGGGCGGTCTATATCATTTTCATATGGAGCTTTTAGCTATAGATTATGCTAATACACTGATTGATCAAACAAACCCTCCAAAATTTGATTCCTATCTTAGTGTGGGAGATGTGTCCACCCAGAATGTTACTTATCAAAATAACCAATACAACACTACACTGATTTCATACTATGACAAGACATCTAACTTTAATTTTGATGAATCAACAAAACAATTTTCTTGGAATATGCCATTTGATTGGGATGTAAATAGATTCCAGGACAGACCTATATTCATACACGAAGAGTTGAGAGTTCCGAAATCACTCACCGCTTTCTCAAATACACCTACGTATGCAGCAAGTGCTCAAGGATATGGTCTTACTGGAAGTAGAATAATTGTTGATCCATATACAAGCGCAGATTATATGATAGTTCATCTGTTTCTTAACAAATTTGACTTGCTAAACATGTCAAAGACTGTTCCAAGCGGAACTAGTAATATAGAATTCAAAGTAGCGCCAGAAAAATCTAACGTACAATCATCTGCTTCACTACTTACAGACTTTGGAGGATGGCATGTAAAGCTTGGCTGGAATCCCACAAGCTTGTCAGCAGGTTCGCAAAATAATTTGAACATTAGCTTCTTTGACTCATTCACAGAGCAACAGGTAACTGGAAACGTAAATTATGATATCCAAATACTTGACAAAGATCAAAGTGTACTTTGGTCAAAAACTGATGCTATTGCACAAAATGGTGCAGGTACTCAAACAGTAAATCTACCCATCAACGGAATCTATAGTATTGTTATTAAAGTAAAATCAATCACTATGAATGGTGTGCCTGATACAACTAGAACTGGCATGGCAAGAGGAAATGTTGTCATTCCTTCTACTGTAACAGAAGATGATTCATTGACTCAATCAACAAACTCATCAAGTTCTACACCACAAAATCAAACTGGACAAACAGTTGTGATTCCCCAATGGGTAAAAAATAATGCCAAATGGTGGCAACAGGGTCAAATTGATGACTCTACATTTGCATCAGGAATTCAATACCTGATAAAACAAGGAGTAATTCAACTTCCACCAACTGCATCAAGTCAACCAAGTTCTGGTGTCACCATACCTTCATGGGTAAAGACTAATGCTGGATTGTGGGCTGATGGACAAATTGATGACTCTACATTTGCATCAGGAATTCAATACCTGATCAAAATTGGAATAATTTCAGTCTAACTCACAAAATGCTATTATAGAAATTATAGGGTAATTTTGCTATCGCATGTTACCTCTTAGAGATGAAAATCCAAAACCTGTAGGATACAGACCTTACATCACATATTCTCTGATTGCAATAAATGTTCTAGTCTTTTTTTGGGAAATAGCTGTAACTCACCAAGTGTGGGAATTCACAAATCAACGTGCAGAAAATATGTTGTTGAGTTATGGTACAATTCCGAATAATGTTATACATGGATTGGCAAATCACAATTATGGTGTACTAACTTCTATTTTCAGCTCCATGTTTCTTCATGCTGGTGTAATGCATATTGGAGGCAACATGTTATTTCTCTGGATATTTGGAGACAACATTGAATACAAGTTTGGTAGGAGTAAATTTTTAGCACTTTATCTTTTTTGGGGTGTAGCAGCTGACTTTTTTCATATTTTATCTGAGCCTTCCAGTCCACTACCTGCATTAGGAGCATCTGGTGCAATCTCTGGTGTACTAGGAGCTTATCTCATCTTGTTCCCAAATGCAAAGGTAGTCACACTAATGTTTCTCGGATTTTTCACCAGACTCATTAGAATCTCAGCCAAGTGGTACTTGCCATTCTGGTTCATTTTCCAAAATGTCTTACCTGTATTCATAGGATCAACTGGTTCTGGTGTTGCCTTTTTTGCACACATTTGAGGATTTCTAGTGGGATTACTTGCTGGATATGTTTACAAAAAGACTCACAGCTCAGAATTTACCTATGGTACAAGATATGGATGGAAAGGTGGAGGTACCAATTGGGGAACCTAAATCTAAAAAATAATTCTAGAATGTTATCTACCATAAGAAATTCAACAAGCTTGGAAATTACCAAAGAATAAATCTTGTATAACCGTGACCGAGGCATGCCTCTCATAACAGTCTCAATGTATCCGGGCAGAACTGAAAAACAGAAAGAGGAATATGCAAAAGCGATTACCAAATCAGCAGTTGAAATTCTCAAGACAAAAGAAAGTCATGTAATTGTGGTTTTCGAAGAGAATCCAAAAGAAAATTGGTACATGGCAGGAAATCCTCTCTAAACACATTTTTATTTTATGATAATTCAGCAAGCATGTGACAAAGATTGCTGTAGTTCAGATGCGAGCTGAAACAGACAAGAAAAATAATTTAAAAAAAATTCTTCGATATATATCACAAGCAGCACACCGGAATGCAAAACTCTGTGCCTTTCCAGAATTCATGATGTGCTACACACCATCATCTCAATCTCCTGCAGATCTTGCAAACGTTGCTGAAAAAATAGATGGAGAATTTGTTTCATCAATATCTAAAGAAGCAAAAAGAAATTCAATACAAGTTATTGGTACCTTGTACGAAAAAAGCCCAAAACCTAACAGGGTGTATGATACATCTTTCCTCATAGGAAAGACTGGTAAAGTTATTACAACATATAGAAAAATTCATCTCTATGATGCGCTTGGCTTCAAAGAATCTACAAAACTTTATCCTGGTTCATCAATTGCAAAACCAGTAAAAACCAGTGTGGGAAAAATGGGAATGATGATTTGTTATGATCTCAGATTTCCTGAGATGTCTAGAATACTGGCCTCATCGGGTTCTGAAATTCTTGTTGTACCATCTGCATGGGTTAAAGGAAAAATGAAGGAAGAACACTGGATTACTATAAACAAAACAAGAGCAATTGAGAATGGTTGTTATGTAATATCTCCAGATCAAGTGGGAAATATCTACTGTGGAAGAAGTGTTGTAATTGATCCTTATGGAAAAATACTTCTTGACATGAAGAAAAAAGAAGGAATTGGAATTGTTGATATCTCTCTAGATGCGGTAAAACAAGTAAGACAAAAACTCCCTCTTTTACAAAACAGACGCACTGATATTTACACAAATCTCAAGATTTAATCCTGCTTGCACACCGCATGTTAGAGCACTGTCTTACCCATTTTTGTTTTCTAGAATATCTTTGTAAAATCATTGGCCAAAAGCAAATCTTGCAAGGAATTCTTGTTGCACAAATCATACCTTTTTGTATTAATGGAGATGATGCTCTACAACCATTATAATAATTTGAACATCCGATGAATCGTTTCTTTGTTTGACGAGATCTGATTATGAGAAGTTTGCCTATGTGACAATCAGGACATTCCACCAGACCATTAACAGGTGCATTTGTACCTAGAATGACATATTTTCTCTTTTTCTCTGACCATGAAAGATATCCATTTTTGTCATAGTATTGTCTTATCTCGCTTTGTATCTTGTCAATTTTTCTCTCTGTTATCTTGACAGAATTTCTAGGATCTATTCGTTTTTTGATTACAGATATCTGAGTAATTTGGTCTTTCAATGATGATGTCATATTGTTTATTGGATTAAAGAAACTACTGAAGAATTTTTATATGGAATCTAGTCAGTGAGATTTGTGGAAAAAGTCTGTCTTATTGGTGCTGGCAGTACAAAATATGGTAAATTAGAAGACAGCATTACTGATATCGCTCTTCAGGCATCAGTTGATGCCATAGAAAGTGCCGGAATAAGTTCAAAAGAAATTCAAGCAGGGTATATTTCTAATGTGTTTGGTATTGCAGACAAACAAGTCCACCTAGGTCCTGTCATAATGAGTAATCTCGGAATTCCGGAAGTTCCAACACTTTCAATTGAATCTGCATGTGGAAGCTGTTCAGTTTCATTTAGAGAAGCATATGCAAATGTTGCTGCAGGATTTTATGATGTAGTAC
>JBOGQV010000126.1:0-5371 GCA_050749145.1 Nitrosotalea sp.
GCTTAAAGTCTACTTCATACATGTGCACTTTTTCGCATTCACACATATTCGGAATAAAATGAATCCACTATATTTGCTTATTTGAAAGATTTAACTAGATCATTTTTTCTAGCAAATGTATGCGAAAGTACACCGTATTCGCGATTTTTGCATTCTTGTTAATTGTTCCTATTGCATTACAATCTGCACACGCTACTTCAAGCTCTGACTCGTGGTATCCTGGAAAAGGACTCAAACAGGGCGATTACTATAGTTATAATGTATGCTGGACTGACTGGCATAATTGCGCCCCATTTCAGATGAATTTCTGGGTTAAAAATGAGACAAAGGATGGAAGCGGATGGAATGTCGTATTTGCAGTAGTTGATGGTTCAAATGTACAAAAGGGTATAATGACAATAGGAAAAATAACTCCAGACCCCACATCGTTTGATCCTAACATTTCTGATTATGCTGGAGTTTACCGAAGTACTGTTTCTTGGCTAGATTCTTTTGCAACAAAAGATAATGCAAAAACTTTCAATGTTCCAGCATGGGGTAGAACCGGCTCAGTCGGTGGACAGTCTGTTGGTCCTGTAAATCACGAAAAAGTTACAGTGGCAGCTGGCACATTTGATACATGGGTTATTGGATGGCACAAAGGTGTTGATAATAAAATATGGGTAGATTCCAGTATTCCGTTTCCAGTAAAGGCCATCGTATATGTTGATGTAACAACTGGTGTACCGCCGCCAGATTATTCCCTGGAATTACTAAAAATTGGTAACAGTCAGACAGAGCCTGATGTAGTAAATGTTTCACAGAGTGCAACAAATGTAGTGAGCGCACAATGTGAAGCGCCTGACATGTTCCAAGACTCTGTTCATAATGCAGTTACAACTGATTCTAGTTCAATGGTTGTTGATTATAGGTATAGTCCATCTAATCCTCACAGTGGATGTCCAATAGAATTTAGATTATCCTTTGAGCAGAACTTTGACCAAACTCAAAAATTCAGCAGTTTACAATATGACATCTTCATAGTGGATGACAATGATAGAAAATTGTACTCTCTTGCTCAAGACAAGGGCAGAACAGCTTTGTTTGCACCAGTTGGAGATGATGACAACACATTTGTCTTTAAAGGAACAACTCCTGTAACTCATTTTGTTATTGCTGCATTGGGTACTGGACCTGAAGGGTCTCTCCCAGATACCAGCTCTTCCGGACTGGTACGAGTTGATGTAAAGACACAGGATGCATATGGTGGTTCTACAACTGCTGATAATGGAACTACAAACCCGCCTGTCAAAAATGATACCGGAATGACCATGCCAATGCAAATTTCAGTAAATATTCCAAAGGGCTCTACTGACAGCAATGGTGTTACTTATGATCAAAAAGATGTATCTGTAATGCCAGGCACTACTATAACCTGGACAAATACTGATGACAAGCCTCATTCCATCACCAGTGGTTCTGCACAAGCAGGACCTGATGGCAAGTTTGACAGTGGATTGATACAGCCTGGACAAACATATTCTCATACTTTTACTGATGCAGGATCGTACAGTTACTTTGATCAACCAAGCCCGTGGTTATCAGGCTCTGTAACAGTGGGTCCAGCAGTACCAGAATTCCCATTGAGTTCACTTTTGATAATGGCAATTGTAGTCAGTCTTGGAGTTTTGTTCGTCCGAGTAAATCCTGGATTAACAAATAAACTATAAAAAAACTAGTTGAAACAATGCCCAACATAAGAATCGTAGCTATTTTTGCTGTCATTGTAATTGCTGCAGTAGCAGGAATTGCATGGCCATTTCTTGCAAACATGAAACATGATTTCCTGTTACAACCTGTACAGGCAAGTCAATGGACCATGGGAAAAGGATCAGAATACGATCCTGAAATGATATACCAAGTTTCTTTTAACCAGACAAAATTCTCTGCTGACATGAAATTTCTTCCAGTCTCTGGAGGTAGTCAGCAGCTTCTAGTCGCGATAAATCCAAGTGATGGTGGAAAAGAGATAGACCAGACTGTAAACATTGGCTTGGTTTATGATTTTGTAAATGTATCCGATGAATCAAAATCATACTTTGACATCTTGAACCAATCACTGTTTTCCATGAGGGATTATGCAACTGAAGCCAAGTATCTTGCTAAAGATGCAGAATGGGGTGACCTGTACATTGGTGCAAATCAAGAAAAACTCAAGGTAACTGATTCTGGAAAAATGTCATTCCAGTTTGGCTCTACAAATGCATACCTTTTATCATACAGAATAGGTGCTAATATCAATAAAATTTGGATAGTTGATAACTTGCCACTTCCTGTTAAAGCTGAAATTTATGATCCAGATGGAAACTTGCAATATACTTACGAACTGGTTTCACTCAAAGCCCCATCAACACCAGGCTTTACCTCATAACAATTCTCAAACAACCAGTCACAGAAATTTTTGATGTTGTCATTTATCTTGCCCCAGACATGCAATGAAGATGGCAAGACATCTAGTCTATAGTTTTGATCAATTACTCGTACTCCTTCTTTTCCTTCATACATGTATGCATCCTGGATCTGGACATTTCCTAGTAGTTCAGTAGCTTTTGATTTTATTGTATCCCTTGGTATGGGAAATGACTTGGTATTTCTCTGGAATACAAATCCAATGTTTTCTGTTCCGTAGGACTCGTAATCTTCGATTTTTCCTCTCTCTGGGAAATTGAGTGAAACTTTGATGTTGTATTTTTTTCCAACACTTGATGAAATTTCGTTTATTGTGGTAAATGCAAAGCCTGGACTCTTTTTTAAGAGAAATCTAATCTGGGGACTGTTTGATTTTAGTTCTTGCTGGAGTCTAGAAGATATCTGGGAGAAGCTCATGTTTATGATCTGGAAAATTTCTCATATATGCATTAGGGTTTGTTTATTGTAAATGCACTTCAATCCTGAAAATGATCTGAAACTCCTTTTCTATGTCAAGACCAATAGAAGATTCCTTGTGGATTTTTACAATAAACATGGTTTCAAGTTACACAAACTGGAAAAAAATTACTATTATGATGGAAGTGATCGTTATCTCTTAATGCATTCTCATTAATGAACTTGAAATTGTATTATGCTAGTATCTAGTTCCTCCATTACTCATCATGGTAGGAACAGTATTGTGCCGGAACTTATCAGATTAGGCAAATAGTGTTAAACTAATTCCTGAAATCTATGTGGTCTTATGGGGGTCAGACTTGTGAGAATCTGAACCATTCCAATCATTTCAAAATTACCATACTGTAGGTGCTATGTTCTTAATGTTTTTTAGTCAACTGCGATACGGTGGTCTAAAATAGAATTATTGGGAGAGTAGAGTTTTTCAATCCATATCATCAGATTACGGATGTGGAATGTTCGGCGAAACACAGTTGCCCTTAACCCACCCTGTAGCATTCGACCACATACCGCAGCCAAATCCGTCAGGAGGATGAGGGAATTTGTGATTCACTGTTTGTTTTATTGTTTCGTTATCTGCATTGTCAGTCATGTTATCTGCCCACCCTCTCTCAATCAATTTTTGAGCAGTATCAGGTTTTACACATGCTGGATGACCATCTTCTGCATTTAGTACTAATTGAAAACTCGTATGACATTGAATCGCGTCTGTTGGTATCCCTAACCTGAATTGTTTTAGTGGTGAAAGCCCTGAAGGAAAATTATCTGGCATGGTAACAACACCATGAGTGTTTACCTGTATTTGTATTGAGTTGTAATCGTTATGACTTTTTGCAAAAATATGCCATGAACCACCACCTATTACATGTGAAGGAATGCCAAGATTAGTGTAAAAATAACCTGTATTGTCGCTACTTACTTGAGTTGAGTTTTCAAGATTGCCCAAATTATCCGATAAGGATATGTTTACTGTTGAATTTGGTAAAGTATGTCCCCTAATAGGGATAATTTCTCCATCTGCAAAATTAGATTTTGATATGGATATTAATCGAAGCGCTAGATTTCCTGAAGGTAGTTGAGCATGTACCCAATCTGAACTTGTCACCATAACTAAAACAGATACGATAATCATTATTGAAAGATGTAGAGTTTTCATTTCAATCAACTCAAGGAATCACAGAGAATCGAAATGAGGTAAACTTGTCCATACTACCTGCAAACATTTCATACTGACCTGTTTGATTAAGTCTTGGCGGTTCTGTTAGGTCTTGCAGAGTATAATGTAATGTCATCCTACAATTATCCCGTATGGGTAGTCCACCATAAATCCAGATTGTCTGATTTTCAGAATTTTTTATGTATATGTGCGGTATAAACACATCAAAGGATGTTGTGGATACTAGACTAGGATTGATAGGCTCTCCAACATGATAACTTGGTTTCACGGAAAGAAAATGTATGTCAGTCACACTAGCAACGCCCTCAATTGCAATTTGGTCTCTTGGTGGACATGGCAATAACGGATATATTAAAAGAATTTTTGGTGGCAGATAGCTTACAATGTAATTATTGAGTATAAGTAGAATTAGAGTCAGACCTAACAACGTTGATGGAACTATGATGTAGATTTTATCTCTTGTTTTCAAAATATATTATTATTCACCCGTCAAACTTTAAAAAACTGGCGTAGATTTTCACAGTATGATTCTTCTAAAATCAAGCCTACTCATACATTCCCGAACAAATGTTTTTTAGTCAACTGCGATATGATGGTCTAAAATAGAATTATGGGGAGAGTAGAATTTTCATTTTCTAAACTCAGTCATTGTGATTAATTACGATGTACTTGAGTCACATATTTTACATGAATTCCACTTAAACCCGTAATTTGGAATACGTTAGTCTGGGAAAAACATATGTCATTTTTGTAGAGCCATGGAAAATCATCCAAAATTATTCTCGATTGATTGTCATAACCCACTACAAATGGAATGCTATTACAAAAAAAGGACATGCCGTAGAGCCCTGCCTGACTTCCAGTTTTAATGGTGTACACTATTGTACTATTTCCCGTTGGAACGATATCGGGATATGCCGAGGTAGTGATTTCACTTGCTTGCTGTTGCATATCTTTTGCGATAAAAACACTGATGCTAGGTTGCGTAGGAGAATCTGGATTATGATATGTTGCACAAATTTTCCCTGTTGAATTAGGTGACATGTACAATACTGCTACACCGGTATTTGATTGAGGATAGGGATCGTTACATGGTGCAAATGAAATAGTTGGCATGGTGTGAAGTGATGTCTGAGATACTTCCTTTGCCCAACCACGATGAATCAATATGTACGCAGTATCAGGTTTGACACATGCAGGAGAACCATCTGTTGTTTTAAAGATCAAGGTGAGATTAGGTTTGCAGAGAGTGTCATTAGGAGATAGTCC
>JBOGQV010000127.1:0-3038 GCA_050749145.1 Nitrosotalea sp.
GGTCTTGACAATAGTGTTATAATGAATATAGATACATTGCGTGAAATTTTAGATAGACCACATGAAACACAATCAATTCTTGTCAAGCTTAGTGACCCAACAAAGGATACAGATGTAAAAGATCTATTTCTTGCAGCATTCCCGTCAAACGCTGACAAATTCAAGGCACAGACAATCGAAGAGTCAGCAGAGCAGACATTGAGTGGTTTTAGATCAGGAATTGCATTGATTAACCTAGTTGGATATTTCGGAATGATGTCATCAGCGTTTGCTGTAGTTACCATACAAATGATGCAGGTAACAAGTAAAACAAGAGACATTGGTGTAATGAGAGCAATTGGTGCAAAAAGAAAGGATGTATTGCTAGTTTTCATATTTCAGGGAATGGTAATTGGCGCAATAGGTGCAGGACTTGGTACTGTCATGGGAGTAACGTATACCGCATATGCAAAAGAGACCCACATGACTTTTCAAGGAAGTTTACCACTTGAGGTCAAGTACAACTGGACAAGCATAATGCAGACAGATATCATGGCGTTTGTGCTTGCAGTTATTGCATCAATCTATCCAGCATACAAGGCTACAAGGCTAGAACCGGTGGAGGCAATGAGAGTTGGCTGATTACGTTTTAGAAGTAAAAAACGTTGACAAGGTGTATGGACAGGGAGATACCGAGGTCTATGCATTACGAAACCTGTCATTTAGCGTCAAGCGAGGAGAGTTTATGCTAATAGTTGGTAGCTCAGGCTCTGGCAAGTCCACATTGCTTAACATGATTGGACTGCTTGACAGGCCAACAAGAGGCAAGGTCATAATTGATGGAGTGGACACATCAGAGCTAAACGACAATGAACTTTCCACGTTTAGAAACTCTAAACTTGGTTTCATATTTCAATTCTCAAACCTCTTGTCAGATCTTACAGTTCTTGAAAATGTCACACTGCCAAGAAAGATTCAGGGTACGATACAAAATTCTGCAGAAGAAGCAAAAACATTACTCAAGACAGTTGGACTAGAAAACCAGATGCACAAATTTGGAAACCAGATTTCAGGTGGACAGGCCCAAAGAGTTGCAATCACAAGAGCATTGATTGCAAAACCAGCTGTAGTTCTAGCAGACGAGCCTACAGGAAACTTGGATTCAGTTTCTGCAGATACTACAGTACAGCTGTTAAAATCACTTAATCGAAAACTGTACCAGACATTTATCATAGTTACACATGACAGACACCAATTTGGTGAAGTGGATAAAGTAATAACAATAAAAGACGGTAGAATTCTCAAAGAAGAGATGGAGGCAAATCTAGTTTGATCTACAAGGGTATGGCAGTACTAGTACTGTTGCTTGCAGGACAAATTGTATTACCAAGCTATGCAACATCAGGTGAAATACTAACACCAGCAGTGTCTCCATTTGAGCATGGATTCAATGACATAAAATTACTTGACGCATATTTTGGCCCTGCCGGACAAAAAATTGAAGCAGAGCCTGGTGACAAGAATGTTCCATTTACAATTGTTTTGTCAAATGTTGGAACAGAAGATATCTCAGGAATCAGTGGCCTTCTCAGCTTGCCAACAGGATTTTCAGGGGCAATTACAAGCAATGGACTTATTGAGGCTGACAACACCCAGACGGCACCTGCGGGACAATCTTTTACACTTACATTCTTTGTAAACATGGACAAGACAATCAATATTCATGATTATTCAGGAACAATCAAGATTACATATTCTAGAGTAAGAGAAAACGGTGACCGTACAGCATTTCTTGACTTTAACTTTAAGGTTACAGGAAAAAGTGTGATAAACTTGAAGGCAGAAAACCCGTTTTTGGATCCAGCATCAAACAATGATGTAACAATCCAGATCTCAGACGCTGGTACCGCACCACTAAATGATGTAGATGTTGTAATACAAAGAGACCAGAACACAGGTACAACAACTGATACAAACAACTTGCAGGGAATTGTACTTGACCAAAATCACTGGAAGGTAGGAACTGTCCAGCCAGGATCACCGAACACATTTTCAATTCGAGCATTTATTCCACAAAATGTGGCAGGACAAACAATCCACGCACCATTTACAGTGACATATTTTGATGGACAGGGAAACCAAGTAACAACAACTAGAACTGTAGACTTTATCGTGGGACCGACAAGTTCTGTATCTATTATCAAGTTGTCATCTCCACCATATCTCTTTACTGCAGTAATGCAAAACCTCACACTAGGAATTGAAAATCTGTCACCATCAAAGATATCTGACATTTCGATCTCAATTACACCAAACTCTAACAACTTGAAGATTCTCCAAGACAACAAGTGGTTCATACAAGAAATAGGTCCTCTTGAAAAGACCAACTTGGTAATTCCAGTATTTGCAGACAAGAGCATCGAAGGTCAAGCAGTAAACTATGAAGTTGATACACAATATACAAAAGATGGTGCAACAGTAATTGAAAAGCAAAACTTTGCAACATATGTCAGGGGAGTAATTGATATCTCACTTCATGATATAGGAGTAACAGACATTGCAGGCAAGAAGATGATAATAGGAGATGTACTCAACCAAGGAAATGTAAAGGCAGTATTTGGTCAGGTGACTGTAATGCCTCTTGATAATTCAATTATCAAAAAATCAACCCAGTATATTGGAGACATTGACATTGATGCACCAGTACCGTTTAACATTCCAGTAAACTCTGACACTGTACCAACAGGTGATCAAAAAGTCCAGGTGACACTAACTTGGAAAGATACATTACTCCAAGCACATACAATAACTGAAATTGATACAGTATCATTTGGAGCGCCTCAAGTTCAGTCAAGTAACGGTTCAAACTTTAACCAATTACAGATTATCATACTTGTAGCAATTGCAGCAGGAATAGGCGGTATAGTATTCAAGGTACGAAAGAAAAAGGACATTGTACTTGAAAAGAAAATCGAAGAATCAAGCTAAGGGTATATTTACAGCAAAGGCATTTTTTCAGACATGATATGGGATGAAATTGAGATCCCAAAAGAAGTCCG
>JBOGQV010000128.1:0-4931 GCA_050749145.1 Nitrosotalea sp.
TTTCAGATATGCCTGGGACTGCATTATGCAAAATTTAGTTGGTTCGTATTTAAATCTAAAGAATTTGTATTTTAGACCAAAACCTGAGACGATGTGAAAATTAGATTATTTTTTTGGGCCTGAACGCATGTGAAAATTAATACAACACTTGCACTCTTTTGAGATGCATTCGTCTTCTGATAAATGTCCACAAATACCGCATTCACAATGAGTTTGCATATTTCTTCTGAGAATTAATTGCATTTAACCAATATGAGGGTTCTCGTGGCATTTGAGTTATTTTTTTGATTTTTTGGGTTTTTCAGATGGTTTTTTTGATGCCTTTGCCTTGTCTTCCAAATGTCTTGCTTTTGCCTCTTCGGTTTCCTTACTCTTTTCATCTACTGCCTTCATGACTGCTTGGATCAATCCATCCAAATCACTGTCTGAGACTGGAGGTTCTACAGCAGCTGCTATCTGAGTGATAGTATTTGATATGGCAGAGCTAACTTCGTCGAAGCTTTCCGGATCTTCATATGCTGCATTGTATAGTGCCTTGAGCCTTCTAACGTCAGAAAGTACCTGATCGGTCAATGTTAAACGGTATTTTTTGCCATTTATGGTAATTTCCTGACTTATCATGCATGGACTCGCCATCATGCTTTCATAAAGTTTTCTGTAAAAAAGAACAATTACTGGAGAAATAACGAACAAGGTATTGACTAGGAAAGTTCCAAGCAAGGCAGAGCGATATTTTTCTACAGGTATTAGCATGATAACATCAAGAGGTCCACAAGGCCCAAATGTTATGACTGCAGAATGGACAATGCAAATCTCATACAATCCAATATTAATTGCAGTTTTCATCCACAAAGGATCCCATACAATCAAAAATATGGAAAAAACAAAAGAGTTTGGAGTAAATGTGGCATCACAAGACCAGACATCTGAAGTAAGTGTAGCTGGCGGATACTCTGGTTCTGAAATAGACAAGCTAAGTCTCAAAAATATTTTTCACATATCAAAACCTCACAAAATCAAAACGCCCATGATTACAGGCTGTACAATAAATGCAGAATGTAAATTAATCAAAACAGAAAATCTCGGAGATCATGTCATGATGATAGGAAAAGTGGTACACATCAAACATGATGACACTAAGAGTCCTTTGATGTATCACAAAGGAAGATATTTTGGCATAGGTTCCACAATGGAGCCTGGCAGAAAAGAAGTCATAGTAAATAGTACCGCATTTGACTTTTTCAAAAAACTTGCAGAAGGAAAATTTGTTTTAAAATGTGTTGGAGTACTAGTGGAATCAAAAAATAAAATTCTAGTCACAAAGTGGCCCAAGACTGGATTTGAAACCATTCCAATAGTCATGCCCCCACCAGGAAAGAATAACCTAGAGTATCTCACAAGACACCTTGCAGATGTGAAATTACATATCAAAGTCAAAAAAGAACCGATTATGAAGAGGCTTGTTTTAAAAAATGGAACAGAGATTCAGCGAATAAATTTTGTTTTGTTTAAAGGAAATAATACAAAACTTGCAAAAGATTATTCCTGGAAATCAAAATCAGACGAAATTATTTCAAACTTGATTTAGATTATGATGTAATCTAATGCTACTGCATCAGCTAGTAATGAGGCATGTCTTGAGTTTATGATGTAGCCATTTTTGATATCAGTAGTTGGAACCCACCGGTTTGTAGAACTATAATGTCTTTTTTCCTTCATCTCTTTTTCAATGTCATGCAGGTCACATTCTCCTTCTTCAATTTGTTGCGTATTGATGTGTTTTATTGTGATGAGTATCTTCTTGACTTTGACTCGTACTCCAAATCTCCAAATGTGATCTGAAGTATCATCTTCCACTTCGAGTAGTTTTAGTTTTATTTCCTTTGTGCCAAGCGCATCTCTGCTTACTAGACTACGTTCATCTACAAAATCTTCAAAGCTCATTATTTGATGTTTATAATATCACATTAAAGAAGTATTCGATCTATTTCCTACTGTATTTTTTAATAAAAGGCATTACTCCAGATTCTAGCGTCAAAGGACTCCTCTTGCCCTCGGACATGGCATAAGTATCTCCATCATATGTACAAATAAAATCAGTTACAGGATATTTTTCATCCCAAATTTTGAAATATTCTCTTAGCTCACGGTGCTCATACTTTCCAGTGCCGATTCTCTTCTTAGATGAAAACTTGAATGCCACAATCATCTTTCTTGTCTGATACAGTTCAAACGTATGTATCCACTTGAGGCAACGTTGTATCTGATCAAATGGAACCCTCAAGGTAGTACTTGTGCCAGATTTTGCCTCTATTGTATAAATAACATTTTCCCTAGTACTTACTGCTAAAATGTCTGGCAATCCCACGCTTGGAGACCCAAGTCTGAACGCTTTCCAGCCTTCAACTGCATTGAATCTTTTAACAAGTGTATCTTCCCAGTTGTAACCTCGTTGTCTTCTAGTCCTCGCTATTCGCTGATTCATTTTTTTACTATTTTTTTTACGTTGTGTTGTTTTTACATTGTCAAATTCTGTTTGTTCAATAGACGCCACTTTACTTCTGAGTTCAGAAGTGAAATTGTCGATATAGACTAGGTGGTAATTATACTAACACCTAGATGCCTATTTTTTACAACACCTGATATTGCTAATAATATTTCAAAACTAGCAAAACTCTGCCTCAGCATTAATATGTCATAATACCAATAATGATACCATGTCTGCAAATGATAATCAAATAACATATCTGAAATACAAAGAGTATGGAGATCTTCTAAAGGTAATATTATATTCCTCCCAGTCTGTTCTTGGTGCAGTTCCTTTGGTTTATCATCTGAACTCAAACGGTCAGAATGTCATTTTCATACAAACAGGAGCAATAGGTGGAAACGTAATCCATTATCTGATAAGTAATGGTCCTCCAACAAAGAAATTCATCGAGCTAAAAAGACTTACCGGGGATTATGCATTTGTAGAAAAAATTGGAACTGACGGAATGTCGCTTTACATACCAATTTTAGAATTGGAAAAATCAAACCTCAAATTTCCTTGAGATTATAAGTCACTCTACACTAAAAACAAATTTCGGAGTGTCATCATAACTACAGCGTTCCAAGACTAGGCCATGACCCGGATTGGGGCGCAGCGAACCCGATATGGTTCCAAATACCCTGATATTTCCTTCAAACTCTGCGATACAGAAATTCTTCCCATCTTTACTTGAGATCTCTATGAGTTTTGCGTTCTTTGACATGTGTTCCCATGTGGTATCCCCAAGACATTTGTTACAAAACTCACTTGGAGGCCATACGAAATGCTGACATTTTGTACACTTGCTGCACACAAAGTTGTTTTTTTTCAATTCATCTTCAAATCGAGTCATGATTCTAGCACCAGAACAGTAGATGATGTAGAACCTGCGGACATGTTGTGTACAAGACCTGTTTTTGCACTACTTACTTGTCTTTTCTTTGCATTTCCTGTCAATTGTTGATAAATCTCAACGACCTGTGCTACGCCTGTTGCCCCCAGAGGGTGTCCAGCTCCAATCAAACCTCCACGCGGATTTATCATTTTATCACCTGTGTCATACAAGTCTCTCACAAATTTTGCTCCTTGCCCCTTTTGACAAAATCCCATATCTTCAAGTTCTATAATTTCACATACGCTAAATGCATCATGTAGTTCAACTACATCAATGTCATCAACAGTCTTGTTTGACATGCGATAAGCATCGGCAACTGCATTTTTTGTTGACTCCATGGATGACAAGTCATTATTTTTGGTAAAACTTGCAGAGATAGTCTTCTGACCAATGCCTGAAATCCAAATTGGAGTATCTGTCATTTTTTTTGCCTTGTCTTCGGAGCAGACAACAATAGCTGCTGCCCCGTCACATGGCATGGAGCAATCAAGTAATCGCACATTTTCAGTTAGATTTTTAGACACCATGACATCTTCAAGTGAAAATGATTTTTCAAAATATGCATGTGGATTATCCAGTGCGTTTTTATGATTTTTGACTGATACGTATGCAAGATCCTCAAGACTCGTACCATATTTTCTCATATGTGCACTTGTAAACATGGACGACCAAAAAATTGGATGTGTGTATTCACCTCTTGACATGTCCCAGTTTAGTACAAGACCTGGGTTGTCAGCCTTGTCAGCTCCTACAACAAGTGCTACATCTGCAAGCCCTGATGAGATATAGGCGTATGCTGAAACCAAAGAATTTGTGCCAGAGTTACACAAGCTTTCAACAGAATGAGATATTTTTGGCCTGATTCCTGACAGTTCTGATACAATGTTAGCAAGATAATTTCTATTTGCGTTGGTAGAAGTAAGCACGACATCAATATTGTTTTGTTCCAGATTTTTTGTCACCTCAAATATCTGTCTAATTGATGAAAGCATCATCAAGTCCAGTGGTTTTTCAGTCTTGTCAAATTTTGTTATACCAGAAGATACAACTGCTACCTTGTTCATTTCACATCACTTTCAATAGTTTTGACAAGAAGTTCAAATGACTCTTTTACTACACCGACAGGGTTGAATTGGAGTATTGGCAGATCCACACCTGCCTCAACAAATTGACGTATTTTCTTTCTTACATCATCTGGAGTCCCACACGCAGATAATGAGTTTGCCATTTTATCTGTTACAAACATATGGTTATTTTTTAATCCATTTTTTTTGTATTCTTCAAATATTGCCAATGTCTCCTTTTCAAAGCCATTTGATGCTAGAAAATCCCGATAAATCTTTCCCACTGAGACATAAAACGATATAGTCTGTTTGACTCTAAGCATTGCTTTTTCAGAGTCATTAGAGACACATGTTATTAATTGACATGAGACATCAATTTTTTTTGTAGACTGCATCTTTTCAATTGTTGCTTTTAATTCAGATAATGGTCTCAGATAAAAAA
>JBOGQV010000129.1:0-4217 GCA_050749145.1 Nitrosotalea sp.
ATTTGCTAGAAAAAATGATCTAGTTAAATCTTTCAAATAAGCAAATATAGTGGATTCATTTTATTCCGAATATGTGTGAATGCGAAAAAGTGCACATGTATGAAGTAGACTTTAAGCTAGACGGCATGATTGTAGTTCCAACACACAAAAATTGCGGATTTGCCCTAAATGAAAAACAAGTAGACAAGTTTCAAAAAGAACTAGTCAAAACATGGGGCATAAAAGACGAGAGCGAAAAGTAAAACATTTAATTTTTAAAAAATAAAAGAAAAAAGGTTCTAAAACCTATATCAGAATGATGCTACGTGATCTTTGCAAACTGATGCTTTGCAAGTACAGTTACCATCACAAAGACATGAGCCTTGCATTTCACAGTCACATTCTGTGCTATTTTCAGCGGACGCATCGCATCCACATGCTGCATCGGTCATACTTGGGAGATCCCACACAGGGTTTTAAAAGTTATCGAAAGATGTTATTTGAGGAATACCTGCCCTATGGCTGAGTTTTCATATTCCCAAGTATTTCATTTGCAGATTGCATCAACATTGTTGCTTGGTTGTCAGTTACAGTGAGATCGCTTTCAATATCAAGGCCCACTTTTAGCACATGGATAAATTCTGGATTTTTATGAATTTGATTTCGGATTTTAAGAACATTGTTTCGATTTACATATCCTAGATAAAAATAACAATCCGAAAGAAGTGAGTTTGCTACAAAATATTCATATTTTTTCTGGATGATTCCAGAATTTCCATTGTTTTCTATCATATCAGAAAATCCAATGGTTGACTTGACCATTCTTGAAAGCAATGATGTTGATGCCCTCTCAATTCCAAGAATTTGATGTATTGTAGAAAACGTTTGGTTTACCTTGTCTGTCTTCATGTTTCGTATAATTTCCATCATATGAGTCGGACTAGGTCTTTTTAGATTAAGACAAAGAATGGCATCAGCCAAAGAATATGACGCACATTTTATCCACACTCCTGCAAAAGGATCCTTGAGTTTGACAGAATCTTTTGCCTTGTTTGCAAGAATTCCCGCATCAACAAGACAGCTTCGCGCATACGATATTGTAATAGATTCTTTTTTTTCTTTAATTTTTGATAGCAACATTCGTAGCTTCCACTGATCATCTGCAATGATACTTACATCCTGTAGATGATACAAAACATCACTGCTAGAATCATCAATGGAGTGATGACGTACCCTTACAAAATCATCAGCAATATGATGAATAGATTCTCTAGATTGTCCATCCATTACTATAACATCATACTCACAGCATTCAAAGTGGGTTCCATCATTTCTGCATCCACCAAAACCAACAGGAAAATCAGCAAGTGAAAGTAACCTGGGAATTTGTTTTACATCCATGAGAAATCAGACTTTAGATTTTGCTATAAAGTATCAAAGCTGTTAAAATTTACAAATCCATTCAAAGGCAAAACGTTCCTTTAAATTGCTATTCTTGATGGCTTAGCTAAGCTCCTGTGGTGTAGTCCGGCTAAGCATACTGCCCTCTCAAGGCAGTGATCCCGGGTTCAAATCCCGGCGGGAGCACTTTTCATTCATCTAGAATATTTAATTTCCAAATGAATCTGTCACATATTTTTTGAGATGGTATTGCAATGTTACAGTGCCATCAGAATTTTCCATTACTGATACGCCACGAATTGAAAATACCGAATCTGCAAAGTCTTTTTTCAAGCCTTGTGGCATATCCAAGATTCCCTTGTATACGGATCCGTTGGCAGTAGGACAGGTCACTGTTATAGATTCACCACTACCATATGCAAGACAATTATCATATGATGTTCCAGATGCCATTGAGAAATGAGGAGTTTTTCCCATATTGCTAGAATTGGTAGCTTGGGCTTCATCAGGTATCCCTTGAGAAACTCCAAAGTATGATGATACGGTTAACCCTAGAACGAAAACCCCTACAACAGCAAGAGCAATAAATGAGAAATGCAATGAATTTCGTCTGGCTTGTGAGATCTTGTCACTAGAAATTACCTGGACAAGAGATTGTTTTGTATCAGCCAATGAATTTTTCATGCAGTGTTGGTGAGGCTGCAAAAGTGTGACATTGTTACACATTCTGCATTTCTTTTGAGTAGACTTTCTACAGTCTGAGCATAGCGTATGACTAGCTAGTTCTCCACCACAGGTTCTACACGATTCATCCGGCATGACATTCAAAAATTTTGATTGTAATTAAGCAATGAGAAGAATTCGTCCTATGAATTTCTACCTAAGACTTAAATCCAAAAACTGCAAGACTGTGCAAACTTGAGATTTTATCAGGTTACGTTGACGGTAGTATGCAATACATCAGTTAATGGGATTGCAGAAGTCAAGCTACTCCAGACAAATATTTCAACAGTATATTGTCCAGAATGTTTTGGTGTCCACACTTTGGCTTCTGTGAATGATTGTCCAGGAGAAATTCCCTTACCTAAAAGGGATGCGCCTTCTAGAAAATCTGTTGCTCCATTACTATCCATAACTTGTACCAGATAGGTAATAGGTTGATCAGATGATCCATTATTTGTAAGATTAGATTGCACTGCAATTTGTTGGTCTACTTGGAAATTAGAAATAGGCTTTCCAAAAGTATCTACAAATTCAGGAGGAGTTAGGGTGATATTACTAGTCATTGCAAAGGCAGAATGAGCAAATCCAAACAGGATTATTACAGAACCAACAAGAAATAATGAGGTCTTCAACAGTTCTAGAAAACGGATATAGCTATAAAACAATTGCTTATGATTGATAAGTAAAAATTCAGATCCAGTTCAACACAAGCTAATCAAGAGTGACTCTTTTTACTACAATTTCATGTCCTTCATAAACATGCGAAGCATGATTTGCTTTTATTATTTCTCCCATTTTTTGATCCGTAAAATATTTTTCATTATACCTGCCTAGAGTTTTTTTACAGTTAAAACAGTAAATTTCTTTAAACTCCATAAATAAAAAATGGTTTTATTGTATTTAAGACTCTATACTTGAAGACATTGGTTGGTCTTTATTTTGATGAAATTGTATTTTAGAAACTTTGTAGTAAATTACCTCTCCACGTCGTTCAATTACAGCAAGCACCGGCTCTTTTCCCATTGTAGTGATATCTTCGATTTGTTTTTGTAGTAAACCAATTTTCTCTCTTTTACCCTCAGTCATCCCAAATACAACATATTTTGCACCCTTTTCTCCAAATTGTCCTCGCTCATAAACTCTAAAGTCAGACCCAAATCCAAAACCATCCTTTGCTACATATCCTCTGGTTCTTAGATCTCGGTATATGAGAAATTTGGTAAAAGCATCAGGATCAGCCTTCATGCATTCTGTCATAAGAGAATCAAAATCCATCACTTGTTTTCCTCTGAAAAGTTTGAGCCTGTCAACATAGAGCAAGTATAATGATTCAAACGGTTCTAGGAGGAATTTCTTTTTCACCATTTCTCCAAATCCTTTTAGTTCCAAGACATGTTGCATATCTTTGTCAGATACAAGTGCGTGATCTTTTACCAGCACTCCTTCTACCTTGGACTCTAATTCAGACATTGAAATTCATGGAACCATTAGTAATATAATAGATCTTGCGCATGTCAAGAAAAATCTCTTTCAGAGGTATAGTAAGATAATCACCGGTAAACAGAATGAAATATGATTTAGACTAATTTGGTACCAATGGTACCTAGATAGTACATTTTATGATCTCACGGTTAAAATATAGGGCTCTAAACAAAAAAAACTGTTATCATGCACGGAGCAAATTACCGAGTTGGAAACGGCCAACCATATACAAGAAAAAAGTACATCAAGGGTAAGCCTCAGATAAAAATTGCAAAGTTTTACGGAGGAAAAAAAGACGGTGATTATGATTTTTGCGTACAGTTATGTTCAAGCCAAAAGATGCAGATAAGACACATGGCAATTGAATCTGCAAGATTGTCTGCAAATAAAGCAATAGAAACAGTTACTGGCGAAACAGGCTATTATTCAACACTTAGAGTATATCCACACATTCTCCTAAGAGAAAACAAGATGATCTCCACAGCAGGTGCAGACAGATTGTCAGAAGGAATGCGTGGAGCATTTGGTAAAGCTGTAAGTTTAGCAGCACGTATTGAGATTGGACAAGTGATTATGGAGGCTCATGTTAAGAAATAGCATCTTGAGGCAGCAAAAAAAGCATTACATGGTGC
>JBOGQV010000130.1:0-2194 GCA_050749145.1 Nitrosotalea sp.
CTCGTCTCAGAGTAATTGGAGCTGGTGCCACATCAAATGTTTTGTTTTCATTTATAATTGCAGGACTATTGATATTCAATCCATCATTTGCTCTCATAATGCCAGACCCAATCAAGGGTGTATTTTATCACCAGCCCCTCGGAGTTCCCATAGTCTCAGTTACAGAAGGCTCGGGAGCTGAAAAAGCTGGGTTACAAAAAGATGACATCATAAATGCAATAGATGGAAACGCCATTGTCCTGCCCCAAGACTTTGCCAAGATAAAATTAAAGGCAGGAGACACTGCCATGGTGACCGTAATCAGGGACGGAAAAACTTTGCAGATCCCTGTTGTTACCACTCCAGCTACGGACGATCCACAAAAAGGAATGCTTGGAATTTTGCGAGCAGCTTTACCATCATACGAGCCCGTAGTTCCATATTACATCCACTGGAGTCCAGAGGTCTTCATGTTTTTATTGTGGCTTTGGATGTTATCATTTTTCATAGGAATATTCAACATGTTGCCATTACCTATATTGGATGGAGGTAAGTTCGTTCATACAATAATTGAAAAGAAAGTATCTGAAAAAATATTGAAAGGTTCCATGATATCGATATATGCTGTAACATTTGCCTTGTTTGGCCTAAACATTGCTTTATCAGCAGTAAAATCAGGCTTTATAACAATTTAATAAAAATTTTCAAGATTAGGATCTTGAGACAAACTTGCCATATCCAGGTTTTGCAATGATCTTGAAATCTTCAGATATTATGTTTCCTCGAACAATTGTCTTGATAGGCCATCCCTTGAGATTCCATCCTTCATATACAGTATAATCAGAAAAACCATTGATATTTTCAGAGGACACTTTTGCTTCCTTTTTCAAATCAACCATAACAATGTCTGCATCAGAACTTTTTTGGATTGTTCCTTTTTTGGGATACATTCCAAATATTTGTGCGGTATTGAGGCTAGTCATGTTTGACAATTGCTGGAGATTTATTTTCCCCTTGTTGACCCCTTCGCTTAGCAATATTGGAAGCATTGTACCCATTCCTGGAAATCCAGCAAGCGCGCCCCATACATTTTCTCCACCCAGCTTTAGATTCAGCCGGTTTGCCACATGATCCGTTCCTATGGTATCCATTCTGCCACTTTGTACTTCATGCCATACAGTTTCCACATCCTGCGAAGAGCGTATAGGAGGCATGACTTTTGCAAGGTATCCTTTTTGTGATTCATGTGATAACGTCAGATAGTGAGGACATGTTTCGATGTGAATTTTGGTTCCATTCTTTTTTTCTTGATGTATTGCATTGATTGCAGCACGTGATCCAATATGCACAAAATAAAGATTGCAACCAAACTTTCTTGCAATTTTAGATATACTAGTAATTGACTTGACTTCAGATTCTACAGGCCTACTTTGGGACCATGCCCCAAGTCCATCCATTTTTTTCTCTTTTGCAGTTTTAATTCCACAGGAACACATTTGGTAATCTTCTGCATGTACTAGAACTTGGCAATTCAGGGCTGCAGCTTTTTCAATTATTTTTTCAATCATGTCAGTTGTCATCTCCACTCTTTCTTCTCGCAGAGATTTTTCTCCTGGTTGCATATCCATATAGACATGGCCCACTTCTTCGCCAAGATTCATGTATATCTTAAATGACGCTATTCCTCTACTTTTACAAAATTCCATTTCTTCGATTTGAGTCTTGGAAAGTATTGAGGCATGGATTGAATAATCTACATGATGTGTTTTTGAGCTTGCCTCTAGTTGTGGGTCAAGATTATTCTTGTATGAGCCACTTAGTCTAAGCATCCGCATCATCGTAGTAACACCTCCTATTGCAGCCACTTTTGATTCGGTGATTGCAGCTTCATCAATTGGTGAATACACACCATAATGTATGTGAGGATCAATTATTCCAGGAAGTGAAACTAGGCCGTCTCCTTTTATTTTTAGATCACATTGTGGAACATCATTTGTTAGGCCAACAACTTTGCCTTCATCTATGACAATGTTCTTGTCCACCATGCCATTTTGAAGAATAACGTGTGACCCTGTGATTACAGTATCAACAGTCATCAGAAATTTGAATTGAAAACCTAGTATTATTCCTTGAGTAAATGAATAAAAGCAGTTGATATTCTTGATAACAAAAGGGCCGGTAGTCTAGTGGTAGTGATGCCGCGTTCGCAACGCGG
>JBOGQV010000131.1:0-3213 GCA_050749145.1 Nitrosotalea sp.
GGCTTGAACAGTGTAACAACTGATGAAAACGGCGCAGACAGAAATGCAATGCTTGCAAATGCAAAACAAGTCTCAATGGACAATGCATTGCGAGTGTACAACTCTTACTATAACGGCGCAGGCATCAAGTAAAATCCTGCAACAAGTTTTAGATTTTTAAAAACTAGTTATTCATGCAACCAGCACATTACAAAACCTGATGCTGTCTTGATTTTTGGAGGATCCTTTTTGCATTTTTCCATTGCTTGTGGACATCTATCATAAAACCTGCAACCGCTTGGCGGGTTTACCAAGCTTGGAGGATTTCCCTTCAAGGGAATAATCCTTTTTGTTTCCTGTAGTTTTGGTATTGATTCTAGCAGTGCAATCGTATACGGGTGCTTTGGATTTTTGTAAATTTCTTGCATGTTGCCAAACTCTACGATTTGTCCTGCATACATGATTCCAACTTTTTCTGCAATTTCAGATATGATACCCAAATCATGAGAAATTAAAACAATCGACAATCCTTCTTTTTTGAGTTTTTTCAATAAAATCATAATCTGTGCTTGAACTAGTACATCAAGTGCTGTAGTAGGCTCGTCTGCAATCACTAGTTTTGGCTTCATGATAAGTGCCATGGCAATGATGACTCGCTGCTTCATTCCGCCGCTAATCTCGTGAGGGTACTTGTCTAAAACAGAATGCTGTAGTCCAACTGAGGATACTGTAGACTCGATTGCCTGTTTTTTATCGCCTTCAAAATTGTGTTTTTTTAGAATCTCTTCGAATTGCTTTTTTATTGTAAACACTGGATCAAGGGAATTCATTGCTCCCTGGAACATCATCGATATCTGCTTCCACCTGATGTCTTTTGTAAACTCGGAATCTGATATATCCAGTATTGATTTACCATCAAAAAGAATCTGGCCTGATACACTGGCATTTTCCTGAAGGGTTTTCATGATTGCAAGGCCAAGTGTACTCTTACCACAACCGCTTTCTCCTGCTATTCCAAGGGACTCGTTTTTGTCAAACGAAAATGTCACATGGTCTACTGCCTGGACTTTTTTTCCCTGGCTTTGGTATTGTACGGATAGATCGTTTACAGATAGTGTGACCATGGATTTCATATGAAATAGTAGTACATTTGAGTTTTGAACTACGATCTATTATACAGAACCTGAAAACAAACCCATGCGATAAGACATGTTGATTAAGATGGATTCTGCCGTCCTTTTATGACAACTATTGCAACTGAACTCACGATGCGCGTCGGTATTATTACGCTCATCTTTTCAATAATTTCTTATTTTATAATACAAAAGTATGCGACAACACCAAACCATGTGATAGAAATTCCATTACTCTTTGTTATCTTTGGAGTGGTTATACTGATTAGATCATGTTTTGCCTCAGAACCTATCACGTGTGGGATGCCAAGAAATAGAGATCTGTCAACTGATTTTACACACAAACAAGATCAATTGTCAATTAGACAGAACCAAAAAACGCATACTTGATCAATTCGGTTCATGTTCTATGGATAATGCCTTAGAACACTAACCGCTGTCATGTGCAGTATAGAGCCTGCACAAGTAAATTGTACAGTACAGATTCAAAAGATTGTGTTTGTTTATTTTGAAATAATCAAAAACAGTGAAACATTTCTATACTACAAACTCTTTTTAATGAGAATATGTCCAGTACATGAGAAGAACTCAATGGATTTGAATGACCAAGACAATAGGGTAGCCTTTGCAACCTGTATTGAAATAGTATTGATGAGGCGAGGAAATGCCGATTATAACTTGGTTCTGGCAAAATTACAATCGCTTTACAAGTTTTGGATTTTCGAGTGTCTTGATCATCCCGAATATTTAAAGACAGTATTGAAAGAAGTGTACGTAAACGATTACTATACTGTTGTAGAGGAAATTAGGGAGGAATCTGACAGATTAGAAGATATTGATAAACTCAAATCTGATTTTTTCACAGTCATGTTAACCTAAATTCACATATCAACCGATTTTGAACACAGAGAAGATCAATCATCAAATGAACAGAACCTATTTTCGCATGATTTATCTTCTAGTTTTTGCAAGCAAAAAATCGATTTCCTTGAGGACACCAATTTGTAGCTTTGACGCCATGAATGGCATACTGTGCCCCCAATGTGAATCAAAGTT
Organism: Nitrosotalea sp.; assembly: GCA_050749145.1. Classification (GTDB taxonomy): domain Archaea; phylum Thermoproteota; class Nitrososphaeria; order Nitrososphaerales; family Nitrosopumilaceae; genus Nitrosotalea. Next base: position 2,169 of record JBOGQV010000131.1, read on the forward strand.
AGACCAAGGAACGCTTACCAAGGCAGACGTTGACGCATCAATAAAACTAGTAAAACTTTCTCAAAAGATACCACAAATAGAAAAATTTACACTAAATTCATGTCGTGGCTCTAATGGAAACTATGTTCTGTACCTTAACAGCCCTGATATAATGACCATTAGACAAAGCAGGGAGCTTTACCGTATACTTCAAGGCGAATTTGATGGAAAGATTTGGCTTGTACACCATGGCTCTGACGACAAAAAATTCATTGAAGATGTTTTCTTTCCAATTAAAATACTTGGGATAAACCAGGTCTGGGCTCCGGGCGGTATGCAAAAAACCAAGGTCATCGTATCAGGCAAAAAAACACCAAGATTTCCAATAGACGTGGATAAAGTAGTTGCAATAGCTTACGATCTTCGAAAGATAGATCTAGTAGTAGAATTTGAGAGAAAGTAAGGAAAATCTCATGGATATTAAAAAAACCCACAACATAGGCACACTTGGGCCTGCCATGAAGGGACAAAAAGTGATAGTTGGAGGCTGGGTGGAAGACTTGCGAGAACTAGGAAAACTTTCGTTTATCACTTTACGAGATGTTACTGGTGTTTCTCAGATTGTAGTTGCAGGTCCTGAAAACTTGTCACAGGTAAAAGATCTTACAAAACAAAGTGTGGTACTAGTGACAGGTGCAGTGCAGGAATCTAAAGCGCGTGATTTTTCATTTGAAATTAAGGCAGAAAAAATTGAAATTCTATCAAGAGCAGTTCATCCTTTACCAATTGACCCACTTGGAAGACTAGAAAGTGGAATTGACAATAGGCTAAACGCAAGGGCACTTGATCTTCGAAACCAAAAGACTGCGTCGATATTCAAGATACGACACAACGTATTGCTTTGTATAAGAAAAATGCTTTCAGAAAATGGCTTTCTTGAAGTAAACACTCCAAAAATTATTGGCAGTGCAAGTGAAGGTGGAGCAAATCTTTTTTCTCTGAAATACTTTGACAAGCAAGCATATCTTGCACAGAGCCCACAACTTTACAAGGAACAGCTTACACT
>JBOGQV010000132.1:0-4293 GCA_050749145.1 Nitrosotalea sp.
GACTTTCTTGGGATTTATCCTGCAGACTATCTCAGATTTTATCTTGCATTGATAACTCCTTACAGCCAAGATGATCTTAATTTTGACTGGGAAGAATTTGCATCAAGGATTAATTCTGAACTGATTGGCAACATTGGAAATTTTGTCAATCGAGCACTAGGGTTTACACAAAAAAGCATGGAAGGAATTGTACCAGATACAATCGAGTTTGATGCAAGCGATACTGAAGCACAAGATAAAATAAAGAATTTTTCAGGTGAGCTTGCGCAATTAATGCAAGACAACAGCCTTGACAAGGCACTGAAAAAAATTATCGAGTTTTCTGCACACTTTAACCAATATTTCCAGAAAAAGGAACCATGGAAGGGTGGACCTGGCTCTGCAAACTGTGTGTATATTTCAGTCAATGCTGTACGTAGTTTGGCAATAGCACTTTACTCATTTTTGCCAGAATCATCCCAGAGAATATGGGAGCAGATTGGTGCAAGTGGTACTGTGTCAGAGCAACAATGGAGTTCCATGTCTGAAATGAAAATACCTCGAGGCCACAAGATTGGTCCTGCATCTCCTCTGTTTAAGAAAATAGAATCTGCCGACATTGAGCTCCACAAGGCAAGACTTGGCAAGTAATGAATCTAGACTGGATATCAAAAGACGGCAAGCTCCTACTTGGGGCACGAATTGTCAGGACATTTTCATATGGATTTCTTAGCGTAATTTTAGCAATCTACCTCAAACTGATAGGCTTTGGCGATATTGCAATTGGTCTTGTACTTACTGCTACACTTGTAAACAGTGTATTTTTCAACCTGTTTTCTAGTGCGTATGCTGATAAAATTGGCAGAAAAAATACTCTTGTATTGTTTGCCATATTGATGATTGTATCCTCTGTAATATTTTTTGTAACAGACAATTATGTTGCACTAGTTATTGCTGCACTTGTTGGAACAATAAACGTGACAGGATCTGAGGTCGGGGCGTTTTTATCCCTAGAGCAAGCCCTCTTGCCGCAGACTGTAAAAGATATCAAAAAAAGAAATTCCATATTTGCAATCTATAATACCGTTGGAACATTTGCCATGTCTGCAGGTGTGTTGGTATCTGGACTGCCGTCTGTGTTACAAAATTATGGACTGGATAAAATTGGCGCAATAAAATCATTGTTTTTAATCTATGCAGCATGTGCAGTTGTAGTCCTTGCAATCTATTTGGTATTGTCAAAAAACATCGAAGTAAAAGACAATGCCCCAAAATCTGGACTATCCATAAAACACATCTCTCCAAAATCTCGAGGAATAATTGCAAAAATGTCTACGCTTTTTGCAGTAGACTCGTTTGGTGGAGGGTTTGTGATACAAAGCATTGTCTCGTTTTGGTTTTACACAAGATTTGGTGCAGACCTGACTTCGTTGTCTTACATATTTGCAATCGCAGGTGTACTTACTGCCATATCCTACATGGCCTCTACCAAGATTGCCTCAAAAATCGGACTGGTAAATACGATGGTCTTTACCCATATTCCGTCAAACATACTGATGATACTTCTTGCATTTGCTCCTTCTTTTTCAATTGCAATTTCATTATTTTTTGCAAGGATGAGTCTGTCCCAAATGGATGTGCCTACCAGACAGTCTTACCTGATGGGCGTAGTAGGTGAGAACGAGCGGATTCCGGCTGCCGTCTTTACAAATACTTCACGAAACATATCCCAGGCAATCAGCCCATCTCTTTCAGGGATTATCATATCGACACTTTCTCTTTCTGCGCCTTTTGTAGTTGGAGGAGTCTTGAAGATTGTATATGATGTTGGGATATTTTTTAGCTTTAGAAAAATAAAGCCGCCTGAAGAATTATAATTTTTCCAGAAACGCTAGAATTCCGGTATAGTCTTTATCCCCAAAACCCTTTTTGATTGCTTTTTTGTATATCTTATTTGCAAGTCCTGACATGGGCATGTTTGCACCAAACTTTTTTGCAGTATGGCTTATTTCATCAAGATCCTTTTGCATCATCTTAAGAAAGAAGCTTGGCTCAAAGTCTCCTCGTATCATCTTGGGTCCCTTGTTTACACTCATTCCTGTCTTAAAGTAAGTCGAGTTTAGAACGTCAAGAAATGTCGTTGGGTCTAGCCCTGATTTTTTTGCAAGTATGATTCCTTCTGATAATGATAAGGCAAGGATTGCTATTTGCGAATTCATTGCAAGCTTCATTGCATGACCTGAGCCGTTTTTTCCTAGATGAAATGTTTTCTCTCCAATCTTATCCAGGATTGGTTTGCATTTTTGGTATGCTTCCATTTTACCGCCTACCATTACTATCATCTGGCCCTTTTCTGCTAAACTGGGACCTCCCATTACTGGAGTGTCAATCATTGAAATATTTTTATCTGCAAATTTCTTGGCAATCTTTCTTGATGATATTGGACTGATTGTACTCATGTCTGCAACTATCAACCCTTTGTGTTTTCCATAAATTATGCCATTTTTACCAAATGCCATTTTTTCTATGACTGGCGCATCTTTTAGTATTGTAATTATAACATCGCACTTTACTGCAAGCGATTTTGGCGAGTCTTCAACGATAACTCCTGATTTTCTCAGGGATTCTGCCTTTCTTTTTGTCCTATTGTATGCGTGCACTTGATGTCCTGTTGAGGCCAAGCGTCTTGCAATGGCACTACCAAGAAGGCCTGTACCTATAATTCCAACAATCAACACTAGGTAGTTTTTCTCTTGGTATTTTTTTCTATTGGATGCTATGCTGTAAGGGACTTGAATCTTGGGTCACTAGATATAAAATCAAAATCCTTGTCCATTGCAGCCTTTTTTGCATATTGCCCATCAAGTATGATTGCTTTTTCAAGTAATGCCAAACACTGGTCGGCATCTTTTTGCAGGGATTTGGTGCATGCCTTGTGGTATAGTACACTTGGATTCTCTGGTGCATTTGATAATATTTTATCATAGCATGTAATTGCCTGGTCGTATCTTCCAAGATAGTGTAATGCAAGACCCTTGTTGAGAAGACACGTGACATGCTCTGGGTTGTTTGATAATATTTTATCATAGCATGTAATTGCCTGGTCATATTTTCCAAGTTTTCCTAGTGCATTTCCCATGTTTGCAAGTGCATTGACATGACCTGGCTCTACCTCCAAGACTTTGTCAAAGTAAAACATGGCATCACGCGGGTTGCCCCTTTTTGCATGGGATAATCCGATATTGTACAGGTATTCGATATTTGCATCTTCATCATCTGATGAAAAATTGATAAACCCACTCAAGTGATAATTTCTTGAAAAATCTTTTAGATAAACCCTGTTTTTATCTGATTGAAAAAACACAAGTCATATCTTTATGTTGTAAAATTGTATAATGTGGATAAAGTCAGAGCGTGCCCCATATGCCCAGGTTGCGGTTCAAAAAAGTTTGACAGGATACCTTCTGAGCAAACAATTGTCAAATGCACCTCCTGCGGAAAAGAGATTACACTCTGAGCCTGCCTTTGGTATTATTCTATATCTACTCTAGGTACCATTTTTGGAACAGTTGTAAGTTTTTATTTCCATGATTTCCAGTGTCATTCATGGCTAAAAGTTGGAAAGATGCAGATGTTAATTTAGATCTAATTAAAAATCAGACAATCGCAGTGCTTGGCTATGGTATACAGGGCCACGCACAGGCAAATAATCTCAAGGATTCCGGTCTCAAGGTTATAGTTGGCTTGCAAGAATCTGGCCCAAGCTGGAAAAAGGCACAGCAAGACGGTCACCAAGTGATGTCAATTGCAGATGCTTGCAAAAAAGCAGACATTATTCATGTATTAATCCCAGACATGGTCCAGGCCAAAGTCTACAAGGAATCAATTGGACCAAACTTGACTGCAGGTAAAGCACTTTCATTTTCACATGCAGCTGCAATCCACTGGAACTGGATATCTGCACCAAAAGATGTTGATGTAATCATGATTGCTCCAAAGGGTCCTGGCTCAAAGGTTAGAGAAACATACCAGCAAGGATTTGGAACTCCATCAATTGTTGCAGTATACCAAGACTACACCAAGAAAGCATGGGAGAGAACACTTGGAATCGCAAAGGGACTTGGAAGTACACGAGCTGGTGTAATTGAAACTACATTCAAAGAAGAAGTTGAGACTGACTGGTTTGGAGAACAAGTAGACCTTTGTGGCGGTTCTGCATCAATGGTGATGAACGCATTTGAAACCTTGGTTGAGGCAGGATACCAACCAGAGATTGCATACTTTGAAGTCTTGCACGAACTAAAATTAATTGTT
>JBOGQV010000133.1:0-2287 GCA_050749145.1 Nitrosotalea sp.
ATAATTTCTAAATCGGTTAAGCGGTTGTAGTATAGCTTGGTTATTATGCGGGATTGCCAATTCTGCGACCCGGGTCCAAATCCCGGCAACCGCATTTACTTATGCAATCCTTTTCTGATTATATCTAATGCATTCTGAGCCCTTTCAGGTTTTGGTAGCTGTATCATAAACACATTAGCACTTCCATACGATGAATTGGGAGAAGAAAGGGCAAGCATCGCAGTTTCTGCCAAGGATTCAAAGAAATCAACTGTTTCATTTGCATATATGAGAAATTTTTCTTCAATGCCGCCTTGCGAAAATTGCAATGTCACCCTCACAAAAACATGGCCTAGCCCATCTTGGAGTATGTTAAGATTAGTTTCAACAGAGACTGGTTTTCCAGCAATTGCCTTCATCATGATATCAAATTTCTTTTCATCTAAAATTATGCAAGGAACCTTTTTTCCTTCAAAATCAAAGAGTGTTACATCCTTGTGTCGTTCTAAAAGAAATTTCTCTAGTTCTTCGCTAGCCATACAAGAGATGCACCGAGACTTTTTAAAAAGATACTTGACAAAAGATCAGATAATGCTAAGGGTTCTTGCCAGAAGATCTATTCTTTCATTGTCTTCTTCTGTTATTTTTTTGCCATTATACTTGTTATTGAAATATATCAAATCTACCACCTTTGACTTGTCCATGTTTACAACTGTTGCATTATACGGAGCCTGAATCTTTTTGTTTGTAAGTATAACCAGCTTGTCCACTATAGCAGATTTTGAAATATCAGAGATTTGTTCCAGGTCAGGGATGCCTAATTCGTCTGCAATCACTGCCAATCCCACTTTGGATCCAAAATTATCTTGGTAAACTGCATCAAGAAGCAGATTTTGTTTTTCTAATTTTTGTATCGAGCCCATTTCTTGGGCAAATATAGTTAGGCTCTTGACTGCATTTTTAATTTCTTTTTCATTGTTGCTGTCGTTTCTTCGTATTGTAAGAAAATCAGATATTGGAATATTCATTATGCTTCCTCGCACTCGAAGTCCTGGGTATGACTGTTTTATTGCCTCATCAATTACTGATTCATCAATTTTTTTAGAATCAGACTGTAATGCTTTTTCCATTGCCTGATATAAAATATTGATAACAGAGCGTACGTTTCTGAATTCTGCAAATTCATCATACAGGACCTGAATTTTTTCACCTAGCTCTTGTTGTTCTTCAGAACCAAATTTGCCGTTCTTATCGGCATGTTTTATGTATTCAGTAACAATTTCAGCAAGTTCGTCCTTGGAGTTTGAGCCTGCTAGATCAATTTTGTAATTTGCTTTCTCTAGTCTATCAAATACAGACGGGTTGACATTTTGAATCTCCAAGTAACCAGACGGTGTTGATATCAGTAATAATACAGCAGCTGGAAGATGTGCATTTATCACACCTTTTATGAATTCAATCGAGTCCTTGTTTCCATCAAGCTCATCTATTTCAAAGACAAGAATTTTACCCAAGAATCTATGTGTCAGTTTTGATATTGATGACAACATTCCAATTAGGGTTTCCAAGTTTTTGACCTCATCAAACGAGTTTGAAATTACATTTTTAATCAAGACAGACTCGTGATAGTTAAATTTGTGAACCAGAAATGCGGTCAAGTTTTCTATAGATGCAGATTGTTTTCCAGATATGATGTCTTCAGTCTTTTCTTTTATTGTCATGCCAGTGAGCTTGTTTACAAAAGTATAGTCAAGTGCTTTTTTGGCAGAATTGTCTCCTTGTTCTGCATTCTCCCTTAGATAATTTAGAAACTTTGTTCTTAATTGTACAAAGAATTCGTTATCAAATCCCTTTAGCATTGCATCATATATTCCAGATACAGATTTTGGTGAGATTGTAGATAGATCAACATAGGAGCACTCTACATTGTGCCTTCCTTTGAGGCTCTTGATATGCAAAGCCAGATGAGTTTTACCAGAACCCACGTCTTGTACAACAGAAATTACTCTAAAATCGCCATTTTCTGCAGTCTTGCCTTCTACTTTTCTGTTTAGCTCTTTGATGCACTCCAGTATTGCAGCTTTTGCTTCCTTGTGTCGTTTGCCTCCAAGTATCTTTGCATCTTTTTCTGTAGGGGTGGGGCTACTAGGATATGGATTTGAATCTAAATTATATGGATATGTCATATGTTCCTCACATAACCATGAACTAGTCCACGCATTACAATTCCCTCTTGGCCTCCTGATGAGATTTCATATCTATCATGATGGTTTTCAATCAAATTTGTTGCCATCTGATAGAATTTTTC
>JBOGQV010000134.1:0-1969 GCA_050749145.1 Nitrosotalea sp.
GGACAGGCCAAAAAAGTAATGATGGGTCTTTGGGGAATGGGCCAACTTGCACTGACCAAGTTTTTTGTAGTAGTAGACGAAGATGTCAATGTTCATGATTTGAATGATGTAATCTGGGCAATCACTACAAGATCAGATGCTGCAAGAGACACCGTAATAATCAACAACACCCCAACAGATACTCTTGATCCTGCGTCCCCATTAGTAAACTTGGGTTCCAAGCTTGGAATAGATGCAACACAGAAGACAAAGGAAGAAGGATATCAAAGAGAAATTCAGGAACTTGTAAGGTCAGACGAGACCACAAAGAAAATAGTAGATTCGAAATGGTCTAGTTACGGCATTTAACAGGTTCGTACAACATTGTAGAAGTTATCTCGTTCTTCTACCTCATAGCCAATTTGTTTTACCGCCTGAATTATTTTTTCACCAGTAAGTTCAGTTGAACGTGCGCCCGTACAAGAAACTACTTCTTCTCCGAGAAGTGTACCACCAAAATCATCAGCACCATATTGTAAGGCCATCTGTGCCATGGCTACCCCATTTGTAAGCCAAGAAGATTGGATGTGAGGAATTAGATCATCATACATTATTCTAGATATTGCAATCATTTTCAAGAGTTGAGTTCCGCCTGCAGGATACTTGACAGTTTCTTGTTTTTGCATCAAAGTATTGTTTGGCTCAAAGCTCCATGGAATAAATGCCATGAATCCATTTGTCTTTTCCTGAAGTCTTGCAATTTTCATAAAGTGTTCTGCAACATCATCTCTAGTTTCCACATGACCGTACATCATGGTGGCAGATGCTGGAATTCCAAGACCATGAGCTTCTTCCATTATTCTAAGCCACGTATTACTTGAAATCTTTTTTGGACTGATGATTTGTTTCACTTCATCGACCAGGATTTCAGCACCTGCACCAGGAATTGATTGCATTCCAGATTCTTTGAGCCGTGACAAGACTTCTTTTGTATTAGTATGTTCAACTTTTGAAATCATGTCAATTTCAGAAGCTGATAGACCATGAATTCCAACCTTTGGAAATTTCTTTTTTATCAGTCTGAACGCATCTTCAAAATATTCAATCTTCAAAGATGGATTATGTCCACCTTGAAACATTACCTGTGTTATACCAAACATCTCCCAAGCAGCTTTTACTCTAGATTCTATCTTGTCTAGGGTAACAGTATAAGATTCATCATGACCCGGAGGCCTATAAAATGCACAAAACTTACAATCAGTGATACACACATTTGTATAATTTAAAATCATATTATTTACAAAAGAGGATCGTCGTCCAAACTTTTTTCTTGTTAAATATCCCGCAACAAGTCCCATCAGATGAACATCGTCAGAGTCTAGCAATCTTTTACATTCTTCAATTTCAGGTCTTTTACCACTAAGAGAATTCTCTAAGATGTCACCAATTTCAGAATGATGAAGTTGTGCTGTCAGTTGGCTCAATTGACTGTGTTTTCTCTTTAGCGTATTTAATCGTTTGAGAATAAAATAACCTCATTTCCACATTACACCAATCAAGACAAGTTTTAGAGAAATATTAAAAATTAATTTCAGAAAATTTTGGATATGTATCTTGTTTTGATCATAATTTTTCAGTTATCTAAATTATAAAATCTACAACATTTTCCCGCTATTTTTAAGTAGGGCACATCAACGATTAACACCAATGGTAACAGGCCACCAGATTCGAATGAATCGTATTCTACGCAATGGTAAGATGCTTTGTATACCCATGGATCACGGAATATCAAGTGGTCCACTAAAGGGAATAGAGGATCCATACGCATTGATTTACAATTGTCAACATTTGGGTCTTACATCAGTTATAATCAACAAAGGAATTTTGAAGAATTTGCCAAAACCAACTAAGATTGGATTGCTTGTACACTTTTCAGGTAGTACTTCTCTTTCCATGTCTCCAAACAGAAAGATGTTGACAGGTTCAGTAG